>CAYGBF010000214.1:0-2876 GCA_964348035.1 uncultured Eubacteriales bacterium
CTTCCAGTAGGCCAGTGCATCCATCCCTTTATTCTTTCTCTTTAGGTAGTGGGAAACCTTTCTCTTGGCCAACAGGGTGGCTTCATCTGAGAGGCTGCCTCCGAGCGCTTGTTCATAAAAGTGTACGGATTTTTCGACTTCACCGACTTTTTCCATGACCTTTCCTGCCCCGTAGAGATCCATCGCATCGACCAGATCCCCCTCCTTTCCCCCGGAACATATCAAAGAACCCACGATGACCACCCCGAGAAGCGAAAGAATATCTTCTTGGTTGTGGTAAAGCACCGGCTCCATCAAGTCAAAATTTCCTGTCTGCAGATACTGGAAATACCGCCATGGTATCTCGGCCGAGGGGATATCCTCAGAGCGATCAGCCTCGACGACCTGGCGGGAGAGATAGTAGAGCTGGCAGTTTTCATGTTTGTGTCTCCAGAGGCTGCGGGCTGAATACAGAAAATCGAGGTGAGGGAGTGATGCGAGTCGGAAAGGCTGCCTGTGGAGGATAAACCGGGTTTCGAGAAGAGGGATATCAAATCCTTTTCCGTTGTAGGTAACCAGGGATTGAAAATCCATGTCGGTGAAGAACTGATCCAGTTCCTGAATCATGCGCTCTTCTTCGGCCAGGTCACCCAGGAAATACTGAGCCACCCAAAATTTGTCATCCCTGTAGTAGCCTAAACCGACGAGGAACGGGATAACGCCCGTTCCTCCGGAGAGTCCTGTCGTTTCGAGGTCGACAAAAAGGGCTGTGGAAAGATCAAGATGATTGAAGGTTTCGTCTTTGCTCAGGTAGGTAAGGACGTCCCCCTTGATTTCAAGGCCTTTGGCGAGGTGAATTTTCCCATACTTTGTGTTGAGGGAATAAGGATTTTCAAAAAATTGAAGGGGTTCTTTGCTGAGAGGCTCGAAGGGAGTAGAGGTTTTTTGTTTTGGCTTTTCCTCTCTGGTGAGAGTGATCAGGCGGTCGAGTTTTTCTTTCAGGGAGATATTCGCTTCCCTTTCGAGCTGTTCCCATGTCTTTTTGATTTTTTGTGATTTTGAACGAGTCCCCCGTGCTTTCTTAATCTGTTCGAGCTTGTGTTTGATATCGGCCATTTTTGTACTTCGTCATTATAACTCACAGTCATAAAAAAACAATAAATTCTGATGAGATAAGGAAAATCTGGGGGAAATCGGGACGGTTCTATTCTCTTATCATTCCAGCGGAGAGATAAAATTTGGATTCTCCTCAGATCTTATTCACCGATGAGTTGGAGGAGAATCCGGCGTGATCGAGCCCGATTGTCAAAGTCCAGGAAAACAATCTGCTGCCAAGTGCCTAGATTCAGAGCTCCGTCTGTGAAAGGGACGGTGAGTGAGGCGCCGACAAGCGCGGCCCGGACATGGGAGAATCCGTTCCCGTCTCCCCAGCGGGCATCGTGATGGTATGTCACATTACTGGGGATGATTTTCTCCATGAGCTCCTCGAAGTCTTCAACCAGACCCGATTCGTACTCGATGGTCGTCAAACCTCCCGTAGACCCGGGGACAAACATGGTGACAATCCCGTTCTTCAAGCCGTGGTCGGCGAGCTTCTGGGAGACCTCTTGGGTCAGGTCTTTCATATCATTGAAACCTCTCGTCGAGAAACTGAGAAAATCACTCATAACTTTCATGGCTAAGACTCCTTACACAATGTCATCCCCGCGAAGCTTGTGCCCGTACCTGCCTACGCAGGGACAAGCTGGATTCCAGCCACCTGCCTACGCAGGTGCAGGCTCCGCGGGAATGACATTTTCTTATTATATCGAAAGAGGAAAGAAGAGTTCTTCGTACAGTCGCAGGGCAAAGCGATCGGTCATGCCGGCGATAAAATCACCTGCTCTCTTCTCGATCGGATCACTCTCAGGGTAGGGCCTTATAAAATCCCCCGGATTCTTCAGGACGTATTTATAGAGATCCGTGAGGATTTTCTCTGTCTTTCCCAGTTCCTGTCTCGAATTGGTGTTGAAATAGACGCGTTCGAACAAGAAGCTGCGCAGCTCGACGACTGCCGTCTCGATCTGCTGACTCAAGGTGATTCTTTCCAGATCGGCATCCAAGCTCGCCTGGACCACATCCTCGACCATCCGATCTATCCGGGCTACCGGCCAGTCCCCTAAGATGTCCACCAGATGAGCGGGGATATCGCTTTCCTTGATGACACCGGCCCTGACCGCATCATCGATATCATGGTTAACGTAGCCGATGATATCACAGACTCTGACAATCTCGCCTTCTAGGGTCATGGGTTTTTCGTTCTCTTTGACTTCGAGAATCTCTCCCCTTCCCTTCGAATGCTTGGAAATCCCATCCCTGACCTCCTTGGTCAGGTTCAAACCTTTGCCCTCGTATTCGAGCTTCTCGACGACCCGGAGGCTCTGCTCGTAATGCGTGAATCCACCGGGGAGGAGTTTGTTCAGTGTTTCTTCACCCGCGTGTCCGAAAGGCGTGTGGCCGAGGTCATGGCCGAGGGCGATGGCCTCGGTAAGATCCTCATTCAAGCGCAGCGCCCTGGCGATTGTCCGGGCTAGCTGGGAAACCTCCAGGGTGTGGGTGAGGCGCGTCCGGTAATGATCTCCGAAAGGAGCGAGGAAAACCTGTGTTTTGTGCTTCAACCGGCGGAAAGATTTGGAGTGGATGATGCGATCCCGGTCCCGCTGGAAAGCGTTTCTAAGAGAATGGGGTTTTTCGTCCCGCTCCCTTCCCTGGCTCAGGCTGCTCAAACACGCTTTAGAGGAAAGAATTTTTTTTTCTCTCTCTTCGATTTCTTCTCTAATCGTCATCGGGATTAGTCTTTAATGTGTTTCACAATATTCCGTTATTAACGGACCATAAGTCCATTTCCTTAATCAATG
>CAYGBF010000215.1:0-6513 GCA_964348035.1 uncultured Eubacteriales bacterium
GGATCTGAGCATATTTTTTTTTCATGGCTTGGATGAGGGATTCTGCTTGTCCTTGGCGGCCGGTTACGATGCCTGTTTTCCTGATGATGAGGAACACAGATTCCAGGTCTTCTCCCATCTCCAAGACGAAAAGTGGGAGTCCGAGGCTTCTGATTCGCTCCAGGATCGTGATCGGGTTTCCTCGGAAACCGATGACAAGATCAGGAGCTAGGGCATTGATCCTCTCCAGGTTAAGATCGACCAGGCCTCCGATTTTAACCTTTTCCGCAGATTCTGAAGGATAGTCACAAAATCGGGTCACACCGACGATGTTCTCTCCAAGGTCGAGGGCAAACAGAACCTCGGTGATGTTTGGAGCTAAGGATACAATCCTGCGGGGATGGTCAGAGACTGGAAAGTCGTATCCGAGAGCGTCCTTGAGTATTCTTGTCTGGCCAGGGGGAGAAAGACCCAGGAGGAGGGATAAACACACAACAGAGAGAGTCTTAGGAATCATCTTTTTCGGGCAGCTTTGGGTTCAGGGATATTTCTGGGAGGTGGGTGTGGAGATTTTTTCTAATCTCTACGTCTGTCTGGAAAACGTCTTTGATATTTTTCTTGTTGATCAAGGCCTGCGGAGGGCCTTGATCGTGAATCCGACCATCCTTGAGGAAGATAATCTTCTGGGCGTACGGGACAGCCAGATTGATGTTGTGCTCGGTCGTCAGGATCGTCTTGCCTTTTTCCTCCTGCAGCTGTTTTAGGATCTGGTAGATCTCGACCTGATAGTTGATATCGAGATGGGAACTGGGCTCGTCGAGAAAAAGCAGAGGTGTATCTTGAGCTAAAGCTCTGGCGATGAAGACCCGTTGGCGTTCTCCTCCGCTGAGATGGGCAATTTTCTTTCCTTTGAGCGGGGCTACATGGGTGAGTTCCATGACCTCGTCGATAATGCGGCTATCTGCCGAGGAGGAACCACTCAACCGTCCCTGATGGATGTATCGTCCCATGTGGATTATTTCCTCGACGTTGAACTCAAACGGAAAATCAAATATCTGGGGTACGTAGGCGATCATCTTGGCGATTTGTCTGGGTTTTAGGCTCAAGACCTGTTGACCTTCGAGGAGGACTCGTCCTGATGTGTTTTTGATCAGGGTTTGGAGGGCTTTGATGAGAGTGCTTTTTCCCGAACCGTTCCGTCCGAGGACGGTAACAAAGGCTCCCTTATCGAGAGAAAAGGAGATGTCTTCGAGAACAATATCCTTTTCGTATCCGGCGGAGAGATGACTGGCTTCGAGGATGGTCATGATAAAAATTCCCCTTTGGATTAAGGGTGTCTCAGGCCCTATCGGACCAAGCTGTCAGGCCTCATTCTTGGCAAAATAGCCTCCTTTGTCAAGAGTCTTTTGGGGTTATGGTGCTTTTTCCAAAATCGGGGCGGTTCCCGCATCCCCGAGTCCTGTTTTCTTGACTTTTGGCGGTGATGAATCTAATATTGACTAATCTGACCCCATAAGAAGGCAGGAAACTCCAGTCATGAGCGAAGAGTATTCATTCGGTAAGATCGAAAAAAAATGGCAGAAAGCTTGGGAAGACGAGCAGGTCTTTAAATCTGACCAGGATTCAGCCAAGGAAAAATACTACTGTCTGGAGATGTACCCGTATCCCTCCGGGCGGATCCACATGGGGCAGACAAGGAATTATTGCATCGGGGATGTCATTTCTCGGTACATGTTCATGAAGGGATACAACGTTCTCCATCCTATCGGTTGGGATGCTCTGGGTATGCCCGCCGAGAACGCGGCCATAACCGAAGGCGTCCACCCCCAGGAATGGACTTTGGGCAACATCGCCCACATTAAACAACAGCTCAAGAGGCTGGGGTTCAGTTATGACTGGTCCCGGGAGGTCAACACCTGTCTTCCTGAATATTACCGCTGGAACCAGTGGATATTCCTGAAGATGTTCGAGAGGGGGTTGGCCTACCGGAAGAAGAGCTGGGTCAACTGGTGCCCCGAGTGTCAAACCGTCTTGGCCAACGAGCAGGTAATCGGTGATCAGTGTTGGCGCTGCGAGACGGTTGTCAAGCAGAAGGATATGGAGCAGTGGTTCTTGAAGACCTCGGATTATGCCGAAGAACTCCTGTCTGGACATGGACAGCTGGAAAAGTGGCCAGAACATGTCCTGATCATGCAGAAAAATTGGATAGGAAGAAGCACTGGGGGTCACATAGATTTTCCCCTTGTCGGATCGTCCCGGTCGATCGAGGTCTTCACCACCCGAGTGGACACGATTTACGGGGCCACCTTCGTCGTTCTCTCGCCTGAACATCCGTTGAGTCAGGAATTGATCGCGGATTCGGATAAAAGAGAAGAGTACCGGAAATGGATGGACAGAAGCATTAACGAACGCCGTCTCAGGAAGGATTTAGGAGAGGCAGAAAAGGAAGGGATTGACACGGGGAAGAAAGCCGTAAACCCGTACACAGGCGAGCAGATACCGGTTTGGATTGCCAACTATGTCTTGATGGATTACGGCACCGGGGCCATCATGGCTGTACCCGCCCATGACCAGAGAGATTTCGAATTTGCCAAAAAATACCGGATTCCGATAAAAATCGTCATCGTCCCCGAAGGAGAATCTCCTTCTGAAGAGCCGGAAGAGGCCTTCGAAGGATATGGGATTGTGGTTAATTCCGGTCCTTTTTCCGGCCAGCCATGCCAGGAAGCCATGGAGGATATGGTTTTGTATGCTGAGGAGAAGGGATTCGGGAGGAAAAGTACGCTGTACCGCCTCCGGGACTGGGGGATTTCACGGCAGAGATACTGGGGAACACCCATCCCGATCATCTACTGTCAGGAATGCGGGATTGTTCCTGTGCCCTACGAAGATCTGCCTGTGCTTCTTCCCTCCGAAGTCGAGTTTAAAGGAGAAGAGGGATCTCCTCTTGCCAGAGTCGAGAGTTTTGTCCGGACCCCCTGTCCTCGTTGTCAGGGAGAAGCCCGCCGGGAGACAGACACGATGGATACCTTCTTCGACTCCTCCTGGTATCATTTCCGGTACACTTCGCCCCGAGATGACGAGCGTCCATTTCGACGCGCAGCGGCTGATTACTGGCTGCCTGTCGATATCTATATAGGGGGGGTGGAGCACGCCATCCTCCATCTGATCTACGCCCGGTTTTTCTGCAAATTCTTCCGGGATTTTGGCCTGGCTGAGATGGATGA
The DNA here is from genome assembly GCA_964348035.1 of uncultured Eubacteriales bacterium. GTDB lineage: Bacteria > Acidobacteriota > Aminicenantia > Aminicenantales > Aminicenantaceae > CAYFXE01. The sequence goes on from CAYGBF010000215.1 coordinate 3,207, forward strand.
ACCTTTCCCCCGACTCCTGGCTCAAGGGATGGTGACCAAAGACGGGGCCAAGATGTCCAAGTCCAAGGGGAATGTCGTCGATCCGGATGATATGGTAGAAAAATACGGTGCCGATTCCCTCAGGCTGTTCATCCTGTTCGCCTCCCCTCCCGAGAAAGAATTTGCCTGGATTGAACGGGGAATCGAGGGCTGTTTTCGATTCTTGAACAGAGTCTGGGTATTCTTCTTGGAAAACCTGGATCTGTTCACTGCGGAAGCAAAGGTTTCTGAGGAGATCGGGAGTGAGGGGAATGAGCTCCGGATCAAAATGCATCAAACCATACGAAAAGTCACGGAGGATATCGGGAAGAGGTTCCATCTCAACACAGCGGTGAGCTCGATCATGGAGTTCTTCAACTTCCTCAAGAAAGAGAGTGAAAAGCTGAGAAACAGCGGTGAGGGGAAAATCCTGTTGATGGAGACGATGGAAACTCTCGTTTTACTGCTCTATCCTTTTGCACCTCATATCTGCGAAGAACTCCGGGAGAGGATGGGTCATCGGGAATTTTTGATCAGAACGCCCTGGCCTACCTTCGATCCTCGACTGGCCACGGCAGAGAAAGTGACCATTGTCGTTCAAGTCAACGGAAAGCTCAGGGACAAATTCGAAATCGAAAGGGATACAGATGAGGATGACATCAAAACCCAGGCTCTTGGGTTGAGCCGGATCCAAAATTTTATCTCTGGGAAAGACGTCAGGAAAGTTATCTACATAAAAAATAAATTAGTGAACATCGTTGTCTGAGAGGAATATCATGAGAGAAAGGGTGTGCGGGTTGCTTGCCCTCTGCTTAATCCTTGTGGCATGCGGTTATAATCTTAGAGGGACCGGGAGTTCTCTGCCGCCCCACATCAAGAAAGTCGTCGTTCCTATGTTCTCCAATCTGACCACTCGATTCGATCTGGATGTGAAGCTCACGGAAAAGATCAGGGACGAGTTCGTGGCGAGAGGCCGGGTTGAACTCACGGGTGACGAGGATTCTGCCGATGCGATCTTGATCGGAGAGATCACAGCTTTTACGGCCACCCCGATCGCCTTTACGGGTGAGACGACCGCTGACCGCTACAGTATCACCATCATCACCAAGATCGTCCTCAGAGACTTGGTCAACAAGAAAGTCGTGTTTTCCAATCCTAACTACCTCTACCAGCAGGAATATGAAGTGCCGGAGGGGACGGATTTCGAGTCCGTTCAGACTGAAGCCATCGAGACGGTTGCTGAGAGATTCGCTCGGAGTGTGATCTCGACCATACTGGAAGGATTTTAGGGGTGTGAACGGTTTTTTTCAGGGTGGAGAGCCGGACGAAAAGGATATCGTCCCTTGTTTTTTCTTCCACGGAGAGGAGAATTTCCTGGCCGAGGAATTTATCCTTGAGCTTAAGGACCACCTCATATCTCCAGAGGTTCAAGATTATAACATAGAAAGATTTAACCTCGATGATCACTCCTGGATGGAAATCATCGATTTGGCCCGGACGATTCCCTTCTTCCTCTCCGCCTGGCGAATCATCGTGGTCGAGATCGTCAAAGGTCAAGGGGAATCCCTCTCTGCAACCGAGAAATCAATCCTGAGTGATTACTTCGATTCCCCCTCCAACCAGACGGTGTTGATCCTCGTCTACTCCGGACGGTTGAGGAAAAACTCTGCGCTTTTCAGGTTTTTTTCTTCGTTGCCCAAGTCTGTGGTTTCGGTTAAGGAACTGCGGCCGCTAAAACAACAGGCTCTTTTGGACTGGATTGATAAAAAAGTCTCAGACTTGGGGAAGACAGCCACGCTCGAAGCGAAAAAGAGAATAGAAGAACTGGTAGGTCGTGATCTCAGGGCCGTGAACAACGAGCTGGAAAAACTGATCACCTTTGTCGGGGAAAAAAATGTCATAGAGCTGGATGATGTCAATCAAGTCTCGGGTTGGGCTAAGACCTTTTTCGAGTGGGAAATCCAGGAAAGCCTGGAAAAAGCCGAATTCGAGAAAAGTCTCATCGTTTTGAATAGTCTGTTTAAAGAGGGGATCAGACCCGAGTTCATCGTGGGTATCATCGTCAGGTTTTACAGAGAAATCCTGTTGGCTAAACTGTGGCTGGAGGAAAAGGAAAAAGACCGCAAGGGCATATTCAAACAGCTCAAGCCTCATATCCATGAGGGATACGGAACATTTTACAGGAGTAAATTCCAGGAATTCTTTGATTTGGTCGAGAAACTGTCGGTCAAAGATCTCAACTATTTCCTGGATGAGCTTGGAAAAATCGATCTCAGGATAAAAACGTCAGACGCTTCGGCCCAGACACTTCTGGAGAGTTTTTTGTTTGATTACTGCCGTCTTCGGAAACAGGGGGGGATTACGTAGAGGAAGACAGGCCTATCATCTCAACCTGTCGGCTCAATCGAGATTTATACCTGGCTCCTGTGTTCTCGTGGATGGTTCCCTTCTTCACTGATTTGTCTATGATCGAAAATGTGAGGGGCAGCAGCTGTTGCGCTGTCTCCTTATCTTTGTTGGCGATGGCCTCTCTGAGCTTTTTGATATGAGTGCGGAGGATGGCTCTGTTTCTTTTATTGATGGCCTGCCGGCGCAGGCCTCGTCTCCACTGGCGGATCGCAGATTTGAGCAGAGCCATGTCTTTCTCCTTCGAAGAAGGGGTATGATAAGATATCTGGGATTTTATGTCAACTCGCTCCATCCCGTCATCCCTGTGGAGGCAGGGATCCAGCCTGTCCGCGCGTGGGCGGGGATCCAACTCCTTATATCACTCATTCCTTTTTCCATTTCCGTCATTCCAGCGGAGCCTGCACCTGCGCAGGCAGGTGGCTGGAATCCAGAAAAATCAAGTCTCTTATTGAGCAAGCAGGAAGCCAGCCTGTCCCCAATTTCGTGCATGGCTTTAGGGCCATTGGCCAACACTCGCATCAACCTACACCATAAGAAGATTATTTATTTTCTCACCTCATTTTATATACTTTAAACATTCGATAACCATCTGCTTTTTCCTCAAAACAATAAAGGCGATTTCTCTTAACCTGAGCACATACAGCTATATCTCCCCAAGAATGAATTTTCAATTTTTTCCGGTTTATAAAAATACCATCTGGGTTGAAAATGTCATACCAATATTCTCCTTCTTCTTCCCCTCTCTCAAAGGTCATCACATAGAGCCTGCCTTCATCATCAGGGAAAAAGTCACATATAGGAAGATAGTACTTAGGAAACCAAACCTTCCTATTGCCTCTTCTCATCCTTTTTTTTCTGCTGTTTATCAAATCGGAGGAGA
>CAYGBF010000216.1:0-17093 GCA_964348035.1 uncultured Eubacteriales bacterium
ATATTTCCTCGAGCACATGCACAAGCTACAGGCCAACTTCGGCGGAGAGCAATACGGGCACACCATCTTCCTGGATGACTGCCCCACGGGAGACGGAATCCTGACCAGCATCAGGATGCTCGAAGTAATGGTCGAACGCAGCGCATCCATCTCAGAACTCGTCAAAGACTTCGAAGAGTATCCTCAAATTTTATTGAATGTGAATGTCTCCCGCAAAGATGATTTTCACCTCTATCCAGAGATCATGAGCGCTGTCGAGGAGATAGAGAAAGAGTTGGGCCGAACTGGACGGTTTAACCTTAGGTATTCGGGAACCGAGCCCCTAGCCCGAATCATGATCGAAGGGGAGAGTCAAGAACAGATAGAAACGCACGCCCGCCGATTAGCCCGTATCATAGAGGAACAATTGGGAGGATAAAATGAGGCTTGCAGTTAACGTCGATCATTTTGCCACCATCAGAGAAGCCCGTCGGAGTGATGAGCCCGAACCTGTTCTCGCGGCTCTTCTAGCAGAGCAGGCAGGAGCGGAGGGGATTGTCTGTCATTTGAGGGGTGACCGCCGTCATATCAAGGAACGGGATCTCAGACTTTTTCGGCAGGCTATAAAAACCAAGCTCAACCTAGAAATGGCCGCGACCGAGGAAATGATGAACATCGCTCAGGAAGTCAAACCCGATGTCGTCTCGCTCGTCCCGGAAAGAGAAGAGGAGATCACAACAGAGGGGGGGCTGGATGTCGTCTCCAATGAAAAGCACCTGGCTCCTTTTATCGAGGAGCTGAAGAAGAACAAGATCAGAGTCAGCATTTTCGTCGACCCGGATATTCCTCAGATAGAAGCCTGCCATAGGGTGGGTGTCGACCTCATCGAAATCAACACTGGAAAATACTGCGACCTAAAGCCCGGGAAGGAGCGAAAGAAAGCGCTTGAGGAGATCAAAAAGGCGGCTGTGTTTGGACATCAGTCAGGGCTTGAGATACACGCCGGTCATGGGCTCGATTACAGGAATGTCGAACCTGTAGCCGCCATCCCGGAAGTCACAGAATTCAGCATTGGGTTTTCGATCGTTGCCAGAGCGGCCATTGTCGGTATAGAAATGGCCGTAAAAGAGATGATTGCCCTCATCGATTAAACGCCCTTTCTCTCTTATTCAAAAGTATTGTCATGGATATCTGGGATGTCGGACATTCGAATCAGACAGAAAACAATTTCCTTTCCCTCCTGAAGACATACCGCATAGAGTGTGTGATCGATATTCGGCGCTTTCCCTCGTCGAAGAAATTCCCTCATTTTGACAGACACCACCTGGAGAAAGCCTTAAAGTCGAATCACATCGAATATCTCTGGTTCGGGGAAAAACTGGGTGGGTACCGCAAAGGAGGGTATGCGGAATGGACGAAAACCAAGGACTTTGCTGAGGGCCTGCGGGAGTTAGAAAAAAGGGCTGTCTCCAAAAGAACAGCCTTCATGTGTGCAGAACTCGACTTTCGCGGCTGTCACAGGAGATTCATCATCGAGATATTGGAAAAGAAGGGTTGGAAGGTCATTCATATGATTTCCTCCCCCAAGAAAACTCAGGACTCCCAAACTCCTTCTCTGTTTTCCGATGGTGAGTCATGAAATAATCATGCCTTCGTCTGACGGCTGATTGTCACTCCGGCTTTTTTTAATCCAACATCGTCTTCCGTGAGCCGAAGAATTTTTGGAACCAGGATTTAACATCCCCAGTGTATTTCTTGGTTAAGACGATGGGAACATCCGTGGCTTTGGCAATTAGAACGGGCATATCACCGAATATAGCCCGTCTGACTAATCCTTCCTCTGGTGCACCCATGATGATGAGATCCTGATTCTGGGTTTCTGTGAGGATCGCGGCCACGACACTCTGCGCTTTCTTGACTACGATTTTGTATCGTTCTGGATGGATGTCATTTTTCAATTTTTGGAGATCTTCTTGATATCTTTCCTGGATGTCTTCCACTTTTTCGCTCAGCGTGGCGTGGAAGAGAACGATAGGAGTTTGCTTCTCCCCTAACAGAGCTTCAGCCATCCTCAGAGAAAGAGTGGCATATTTGATGTTGCTGACCGGGATCAATACCCTCTCAATCTCCTTCTCCTTGGAGGGAGCCCGACAGATGAAGGCGATGTCACAGACAGTGTTGAGGACGATCTCGTCGAGAATCGTCCCGAAGACCCGATCACGAGGGGGTATTTCTCCTTCCCAACCCAAGACCATCAGGTCGATCTTTCTTTCTTTACAGGTTTCGATAATGGCCTTTGGAATGTTGTGGGTCAATTTGATCAGAGCATAGACAGGAATGTCCTCTGCCTCGGCGATATCGATGGCCTTCTCCAGAAGGGACCGAGATTTACTCAGATATTTCCGGCCTTCGCTCGGAGGAAGCTGGGCTGGAACCTGGATCACGTTAAGGGCGGTGATGTCCGCATTGTAGGCCTTGGCCATGCGGACCGCGAACCGCTGAAGCTGCTTCACCGTGTGTTCATTGGCCACAGGGAGAAGGATGTGGAAATTGCAGGGGCCGACCGTGATCACAGGCTGCTCGGCATGGACAACAGGGACAGCCTTGGCAACAGCCTCCTTTCGCTGGGAATAGATGTAGTAGATTAGGATCCCGAACAGAAGATAACCGATGCAAACCCAAACACCGATCGGCCGGTAGAAGAACAGAAAAACCGCCAGGGCTAGGTTGATGAAGGTCGCGATGAAAGGGATGTAGGGAAACAGCGGGACCTTGAATCCCCTATCCAGGTCTGGACGGTTTTTCCTAAGGTTGACCACAGCGAGATTAACAAAGATGAACAGCAGGAGGAACATGGCATCCGTGGCACTGGCGATGTCCTCGATCGGCAGGGCCACGGCCATCAAGATGATGAAGGCGCCAGATATAAAAACAGCCAGATGGGGTGTTCGTTTTTTGCGATGGATTCGAGCGAACAGGCCTGGAAGATTATGATCTCGCCCCATGGCGAAGCTCACTCTTGAGGAAGAATAGATAGTCGCATTCAGAGCCGACATCGTCGAGAAGAGCCCTCCGATCAGAAAGATGATCCGGCCTACTCTCCCCAGCATGAAGCTTTCGGCCGCCTCGATCATGGCCAATTCACCCTTATCACCGAGATACTGCCATGTGGGCTGGCCGCCCTCGGGTGAGACGGCTCCCAGAGCCACAAAAGCCACCAGGATATAGATCGGGACAACGATGAGCAGCGAAAGAAATATCGAACGGGGAATATTCTTCCTCGGATTTTTCACCTCTTCCCCGCACTGGGCTATGATCTCGTAGCCTTCGAAGGCAATGAAGGTTAAACCCATGGCCATGATGATGCCGAGAGCTCCTTTCTGGAAAAAGCCTTTGAAATGTCCCTGCCATGGCTCTGGCTGCTGCCCAAAAAATATCGCATAAATCCCAAACCCGATAAAAAGAGCGATGACGACAATCTTGAGGATCGTCACCAAGGTCTCGGCCTGCCCTGTCTCCTTGGCTCCGCGGAAGTTGATGTAGACAAAAAGGAGGGTGATGATGACGGCGACGAGCTTTGCCCCGAACACATAGGGCTCTGATCCGAGTAGGCGGGGGAGTAGGCTTGAAAAGTCAATCCCTGCCATATGAAGAAGATCGATGCTGAAAGCTCCGAAGGCCACGGCATACAGGCTGCAGGCCACAGCATGGGCAAACCAGCTTATCCACCCGGAGAGGAAGCCGTTGGGCTGAGGAAGGGCCTCTTTGACCCAAAGATAGCCTCCCCCTGCCTCCGGAAAACAGGAGCCAAGTTCAGCGTAGGACATGGCTGTCAATCCTGTGACCAGACCGTTCAGAGCAAAGACGAGTATCAAGGCCGGACCGGCCACGCCAGCGGCCAGCCCGGTCAGGACAAAAATGCCGGCTCCGATCATGGCTCCGACCCCGATCATGGTCACGTGCATCAGCCCCATGTCGCGGGCCAGCTCGGTGACGGGTTCACTGTCTCCTTTTTGTTCGACAAGGCGGGCTTCTGGTTCTTCAGGCATACTGACGTCTCACACGCTGTTTATCCGGAATACGATAATCTTAGATAGAAAAATTGTCAACAGTCAACTTGGGGGAACTGACTTCTTTTCCTTCTAGTAAAGCTCTACTTTCGTCACCCGATATAAGATAAGTCTCTCTGCTTCCCCTTCTCGGGCGGGGCATGAACCCGCGGCAAGCCGCGGGGCATATAAACCGATTGTAAAGGACGGTTAAGGCCTCTTTTTGACATTAAATCTTTTTTCTGATAAAGATTTTTTTGAATAATCTTGGTTAAGGAACTTTTCCTTTAAGGGAGATTTTGGATGAACATCGAAATCAGCCTAGAAAGACTTAAAGAAGATATACAGGCTTTGGCTGAGATCGGCCGGGATCCCAAAGGAGGCATCAGCCGCCCCTCCTTTTCTAAGCCTGATCTAAAAGCTCGAGAATGGCTGAAAAAAAGGATCGAAGAGGCCGATCTCGTCCTGCGCCAAGATGGAGCCGGGAACATTTTCGGCCGTAAGGAAGGTAAGGGGAAGACGATCATGGCCGGATCTCATATCGACACCGTGATCAACGGCGGTATGTTCGACGGATCTGTCGGTGTGCTTTCCGCCCTCGAGTGTTTGAGGAGGATACAAGAGGAAAAAATCGTTGTCTCCCGTCCTCTTGAGGTGGCCTCATTCACCGATGAGGAAGGAAATCTTGTCGGCGACTATCTCGGCTCCCGAGCCTTCCTCGGGAACATCCAGAGGGAGACTCTGGAGAAGGAGTTGACCAAATTTGGAGTCCCCTTCCAGGATATTCTCAAAGAAACCGAGTTCAGTGTCGATTCCATCCTCGAGGCTCACCGTCAAAAGCCAGACATCGAGGCTTTTCTTGAGCTCCATATCGAGCAGGGAGGTGAGCTGGAGATGGAGGGTAAATCCATCGGAATCGTTGAGACTATATACGGCAAACAGTACCGGTGGGGCTCGTTCCTGGGGGAGGCGGGTCATGCAGGCAGCACTCCCTTCGAGCTCCGTCATGATGCCTTCCTCGGTCTGGCCGATTTTGCCCTGAAAAGCACCCAGTATGTTGCCACCCAGCATTACGGGAGTCGTCTGACCATCGGAAAAGTCTCCCTCATCCCTGGGGGATTTACTGTTATCCCGGGACGGGCGGACTTTTCTCTAGATTTCAGGAGCGACTCTCAAGAGACTCTTCAGCAGATAGAAGATGGCATCACAAAGCTTGGAGAAGAAATAGCGTCTACCCGCGGGCTCCGTTTCCAGACTCTCTTGATGGACAGGACAGATCCTGTGTTTCCTTCCCCGCGAATCATCGATCTTTTGAAACAGGAATGTCAAAAATTGGAGTACTCTTCTTTGATGCTGCCCAGCGGGGCCGGTCACGATTCTCAGATCCTCTCCGAGGTGGCTGAGATAGGGATGATCTTCATCCCGTGCGAAAACGGAATCAGCCACTCTCCAGAAGAAAAAATCGAGTGGGAGGATTTGGAGAGGGGTGCCAACCTCCTTCTCCATTCCCTCATCAGGCTGGCAAAATAAGACTTATTCTTCCAGGTCGTCTATTTTTGGCCGGTAACTCCGAGCTTTTTTCTTTTCTGAATGTTTTCTTTTTTCTTCCAACATCCTCTGCTTGGCTCTTCGGGAGCGTTTTCTCTTCTGACGACGAATCTTCTCGATCCTCTTCCGCTCCTCACTCTCCTTGCCCCGGATCATCTCCTCGATCTTATCAGCAAGGATCCTGCGGGCCAAAAAACGATTCAGAGCTTGGGACCTTTCCCTCTGACACTTCACTTCAACCTTGGTGGGAAGGTGCTTCAAGTAAACACAGGTGGATGTCTTATTGACCTTCTGACCGCCTCGGCCGCTGGAACGGACAAACTTCTCGACGATGTCCTTCTCGAAGATGCCTAAATCCTCCATCCTTTGGCGCAGAGCCTTTTGTTTATCCTTACTGACTGAAGAACTTAACATCCTTTACCCTCGATATCTCTATAACAAGCAGGGTGTCTGACTTGTCTTTTTTTCTAGTCTCTTATCATCAGCAGAATGTTCTCTTTTCATTTTAATGATTTCAAAGGAGGAATTGAAGACAAAATTGACCTGTCTGTGCAATTCATATAAACTCATTCTTCTCTAAAAACATTCTAATCTTTCCAACCAGAGGATAATTTTATGAGAAAAGAAAAAAACCAGCGCAGGGTCTTGATAACCATCATCTCGATACTTCTCTTATCTGGCCTCTCCTTTTCATTTCCAGAAACGCATCCGCTAACCCAGGCGGAAGCCAGCCAGTTTAAAGCCACATCCACATACGAGGATGTTCTCCGTTTTATCAAGGATCTCCAGAAGAAAAGCCCGCTCATCCGGGTAGAAACTCTCTGTATGAGTACCGAAGGAAGGTCTGTCCCGCTGCTTATTATCGGAAGCCCGGTTCCCTCTTCGCCGTTAGACCTACGACCCGAAAAAAGAGCTGTGGTCTACATTCAGGCCAACATCCACGCCGGAGAAATCGAAGGAAAAGAAGCTTCGCTGATGCTGGCCCGGGATATCGTGCTGGCGGACACTCCTCCTTATCTTGACAAGTTAGTCCTTCTCGTGGCCCCGATATTCAATGCCGACGGTAACGACAAGATTCGTCCGGAAAATCGCACTAACCAGAACGGTCCAGAAAAAGGCGTGGGTCTCCGGTACAACGGACAGAACCTGGACCTTAACAGGGACAGCATGAAACTGGAGAGCCCTGAGCTTAAGGGAATGGTCCAGAACGTCCTCAACCGCTGGGATCCGCTGCTGCTCGTGGATTGCCACACCACAAACGGTTCCTACCATGAGGAACCAGTCACCTATTCATGGCCGCTCAATCCGAACGGAGATCCCTCGATCATTGAGTACATGAGGGGAAAAATGCTCCCAGATATAAACAAAAGACTTAAGGAAGAATACGGCATTCTCTCTATTCCTTACGGCAATTTCATGGACTTCAAAGAACCCGAGAAGGGATGGCGAACCTTCGGTCCTCTCCCCCGCTTCGTCACGAACTATACGGGCCTTCGCAACAGGTTGGCCATTTTGGACGAAAACTATGCCTATGCTGACTACAAAACCCGCGTCTACGGCTGCTACAATTTTCTCCGCTCCATCCTGGATTACTGCCACCTCCATAAGGATGACATCATCCAGCTTGTGGCCGATGCCGACCAAAAAACAGTAGAGAGAGGACTAAGTCCTGCAGATAGAAAGCCGTTCGCTGTTGAATTCGATATCAAGCCTCTCCCCGCTAAAATCACCATCCAAGGCTGGGAGATGGAGGTTATTCCTCGAGATCAAGGCTGGCCCCGGATCAAAAAGACAGACCGAAAAAAAACATACACCGTACCTTATTACGCGGATATTATCCCGAAACGGACCATCGCCCTTCCTTTCGCCTACCTTATTCCCCTATCCGACACGAAGATCACCCAGAACCTTCTCAACCATGGACTGCTGGTGGAGAGACTGAACGAGGACGTGACTCTGGAGGTTGAAGCTTTCCGAGTTAAAGAGATCAAATCCGCACCCAGACTCTACCAAGGGCATCATTTGAACAGGGTTTGCGGAGAATATACGGTCCTTCAAAGAGAATTTCCAGCTGGGACGCTTTTCATCACCCTCGCCCAACCCTTAGGCCGATTGGCCGCTTCTCTGCTAGAGGCAGAGTCTGACGACGGCCTGCTGGTCTGGAATTTTTTCGACCGGTATCTTGTCCCCCAGTGGCGGCGTCAACCACAAACCTACCCTGTGTTCAGGTTGATGAAACCGGTCAATTTGGCAAAAGAAAAACTCGATTAATTATTTTTTATTCTTTTTTTTGGCAACCAAGAACTTGCCGCAGTTTTCACAGATGTAGATATCGTTGCTCCCCTCGATAGCCGAACCGATCCCTGTGGCGACATTGATGTTGCAGCCCTGACAAACGCTCCCCTCAACTTCGGCCACAGCGAAGCCATACCTTTCCATCAGGCGATCGAACCGAGCAAGAAGGGCCCTGTCCAGCTCGTCGCGTATGAGGTTGGCTTTTCTCTGGATATCACTCCGCTTTTTCTTATCTGCCTTTTTCTTGCGAATTTCCAGGTTTTGGAGTTTCTTCAAAAGGCTGCCCCGGTTGATGATCCTATCGTCCTGGGGAAGTCTCAGCTCGACCTCAGACAAGACACCGTAGAGCTCTTCTCTATTCCTAGCCTCGAAGATTCTCTGGCGAAAATGCGTTCTCCTCAGAAATTGAGCCAACCCGGCGAAGAGGTGGTTGAAGAGTCCTGGGATTGTCGGATTCCAGACAATAAGGATAATCAGATGGACTTTTTTATGGTCCACGGAATCGAAATCGATTCCTGCTTTAGATCGGCCTACAGCGACAGCAATCTGACCGTCGGTATCCACTCGGGCATGAGGAAGGGCCACGTTGTGGCCGAGAGCTGTCGGTTCGAGTCTTTCCCTGTCGATAATTCGAGTCAGGATGAGTTTTTTATTTTTGATGAGCTTTTTTTTGGCCAAAACATCCAAGAGCTCCTCGAGGGCTCGGATTTTATCCTTGGCCTTGAGGCTGAAAACGATCTGGGAGGATTTTAAGTAATCTGAAAAGTGAGAACTTCTCATCTTCGGTTAATTGTATTTTAACATAAAAAGGGAGTTTCCCAAAGGCAAAAAATGCGAGTTTACCACAGGGATAAACCGCATTTTTCCTACGGCTCTCTCCTCTGGAAAGAGCTCGTCTCATCGAACCGCGGGAGGGTATCTGTTTCGGCGAGAAGGGTGATGATTTCTTGGGCCCAACGGGCTAATTGGACGGCCCCGTTGAGATCCCAGTCCTCCTCGATCTCGTCTGTTACTTGGTGGTATTGATATCTTCGGTAAGCATCGTTTTTTTTGGTTATGTAATCCCTTTCCTTACCCTTAGAAGTAACTCCTTCATGGAGCCAGACAGCAGGGATACCCGCCCGGGCAAAGCTCAGTTGATCGGAGTGAAAGAAGTTTCCCAAATGGGCCAATCTTTCCGGAATGTACTCAAGGTCTAAATTCTCAGCACCCCGGCGGCAGAAACTGTCTAGATCCGACTGTTTCGCACCAATCGCGTAGACATCTTCCGTCTCTCCCCAGACGTTGGTCATCTCAAAATTCAGGTTAGCCAGGACCGATGCCTTTGGTAAGGGAAGATGGCGGACAAAATAATCTGAACCCAACAGGCCTTCTTCCTCAGCCGTAACAGCCAAAAAAACAAGGTTCAGCTTCAGGTTTTCAGGTTGCTGAGAATAATATCGCGCTAAGGCCAGGAGAGAACCCGATGCTGAGCAGTTATCCACGGCTCCGTTGTAGATCTGGTCCCCCTCCAAGTTTGGATCTTTTCCCAGATGGTCAAAATGAGCCGAGAGGATGACGGTGCGATCTCTGGCCTTCTTGTGCTTCCCCCTAAGAAGAGCCGCAACATTCTCGGTGGGCACGCGGCGAAAGACGGGCTTTTGACGAACGCGCACATGAAGGCCGAGAGAAAAAGGTTTAAAGCTCTTCTCCTCGGCTCGACCGAGAAGCTCTTCCCGGTCCAACTCAACCGCTTCGAGTGCCACCTTCACTGTGTCTTGGTGGAGCCATCCTTGGAAGAAAAGTCTCTTTTCGACATCAGGGAGGAAAAAGCTCTCTTCCGACCAGGAGTTACGTACAACCTCCCAACCGTAAGCCGCTCCTTTGGTGTCGTGGATGATGAAAATTCCTGTTGCCCCCAGCTCGGCTGCTTTTTCGAATTTATACATCCAATGTCCGTAGTAAGTCATATCCTCCCCATCAAAAATTCCACCAGGACGATTCCCGGGCTCGTTGATTTCCACCAGAAGGACCTTTCCCTCTAGGTCTGTTTTCTTGATATCATCCCATGATCTTTCAGGTGCCTGGATGAGATAACCGCAGTAAACGAGCTCTCCTTCGACACCTTCAGGGGAATCCTCTCGGTAGGAGTTTACGACGAATTCATCAGAGATCTTCAACGGAAGAGCGACCTCATCCCTGAAAAACTCAACAGTGGCCTCCGCGTCTGGCCGGCTGCCTTCGAGTTCAAACGGTTGACAATAGCTTTCTCCGAACAGAGGTTCCAGGCCCAGACTCCGGAAAACATTCTCCTGATAAAGAGCGGCGACGTCCAAACCTCGACTGCCAACTGCTCGACCCTCGAGCAAATCGTCAGAAAGAAACCGGATGTGGGCTTCTATCTCCTGCGGAGTGATCGGTTGGATAGGAGTTTCCGATTTTTTGCAGCTGGGCAGGAGGATGACGACCAGGAAAAACGCTAGCCCCGATTTCGCCGTTCTCATGGGTTGACTCCTCATCTTCTTCAGGAATTAAAATCCATTTTTCAGAGTCGAATCCTGTTGTATATTTCTTCGACACCTCTGGCTGTGGTCGCTTTAGAGGCCAGCCTCAGTCCAAACTCTGCTGCTTCAAAAGGATCATTCCCTTCGGTGAGCTTAACCGCAGTTCCTGCACAAAAGACGTCACCGCATCCTGTCGAATCTACGACCTCTCCCTCGGCTGGAGAAGGAATTTTCTTCGACTCTCCCGGCGTCATCACTAAGACACCCGCTTTGCCGTGGGTAACGAAAATCGCTTTAGACCCGAGCTCGAAGGCTTTTTTGGCTAGATTCAACATCTCTTCGGCCGTTGGTTCCTGATCGGGATGCCCGAGCATAGCGGCCATCTCCTTGGCATTTGCTTGGAGAAAATCCACCCCCTCCGTCCAATTCGTCCATTCGGGCAACGGGCGATACCGACGCGGTCGACCCAGCTCCTTGGAAAGCGCCAGAGAATGAATATCCACCCAGATCGGACACGATGCTGCCTGGACGATGGTTTGCCAATCTCTAAGCTCGATGTCAAAGCCAGAATTGATGACCAAGATAAGCATCTTCAACTCGGGAAGGTCTTCGATGATTTGGTAAGGTGGGATCGGAGGGACCACAGATTTGAGGACTTCCTTCCTCTCTCCTTCCTGCGGATAATGGAGTTCAACCTGATTTCCAGGCCCTGTGACCTGATTAATGCCCCGTTTGTATAAAGTTTTCCAATCTTTGGTGATCCTGTTCATTTCGGAGACAAGGAGAGAACCAAGGTTGGTATAAAGATAGACATCCTTGCCTGCAGCACACAGGACAGCACCCTGATACAGGACTCCGCCCAACCCCTTCCATGCCGGCTGGTTGACCTGGCTTATCCAGTCGAAGGTCACCGATCCGACCAGCCCAAATTTATCGCTCATTTCTTGGAGAGGTCCTTGAATTTAACTCAAAGTTTGACTTATATGGTATATTATTGCGTCAGGAGATGGAAGAAAAAAGTGACAAAGGAAAGAGAAATCTTGTGAAAAATGTTATTCTCGACCTCGGCCGCCTTCGTTTACCCCTCAAAGTGCCCGGAAAAACGGATGTCCTCTCGATGAACATAGCCCCACCCCTCCCTCATCCTGAAAAGACCATCCGCCGTTCTCTGGCTGACCCCATCGATTCTCCTCCTCTCAAGACTCTGATCTTCGAAAAACTCCGGGTCAAGCCCAAAGCCCAGGCCGTCGTGGTCATCTCAGACCATACTCGTCCTGTTCCCTACTCGGGAGAATCGGGAATCCTGTTTCCTGTTGTCGATGAAATGATTAAAGCCGGACTGGATGCTTCCCGCATTCTTCTTCTCGTGGCCACTGGAACCCACAGAGCGATGGATGCGAAGGAGCTCCGCGGTATGCTCGATCCTCGCCTCTTCTCGCTGGGTCTTCGGATCATCAACCACGACAGCCGCAGCCAGAAGGAAATGGTCTCTGTGGGACAGACAGACTGGGGAGGGGATATTTTCATCAATCGATATTATGTAGAAAGCGACATAAAAATCCTGACGGGTCTGGTGGAGAGCCACTTCATGGCTGGTGTGTCTGGAGGCAGAAAATCCATCTGCCCGGGTCTCATGGCCGAGCCGTCCACGCATATCCTCCACAGCGGTCCGGTGCTCGCTTCTCCTCACGCTCGAGATCTGATTCTCGATCGAAACCCGGTCCACGAGGAAGCCTCCAAAGTGGCCAGGATGGCCGGCTGCGATATGATACTCAACGTCACCCTGGATTCCGATTTTAGGTTGACGGGTATTTTTGCCGGAGACATGGAACAAGCGTTCCAAGCAGCCTACGAGAAACTCATGAGCTACGCAGCTATCCCAGTCGCTAAAGAATACGACATCGTCCTCAGTCATACGGGCTATGTGGGTGTTAACCATTATCAGGCCGCCAAAGGAGCTTTGACGTGCGTTCCTGTTGTAAAAGAAGGGGGAATATGTCTTCTGGCCGCCCACCACACCGATCCAGATCCGGTGGGTGGTCCGAATTACAAGAAGATGATGCGATTCCTAAACAAGGTAGGAAGGGATAAATTCCTGGCCAGCATCCTTGATCCCGGCTGGGATTTTGTTCCCGAGCAGTGGGAGGCCCAGATGTGGACGCGCCTTTTCCATAAAATTCCGCCCGAACATCTTGTCTACTGTACATTGGACATTCCTGAAGAATCCTTTTCTTGGCTTCCTGGCCTGGATGCCAGGTCGATCGCCCCTCGATCGCCGACCCTCCAAGAACTGGTGGAGACCGTTTTTGCCTGGGCCCGCACCAAGCTCCAGCCTCGGTTAGGGAGAGTACCGCGAGCGGCTGTTCTTCTTGACGGACCATACGGCATCCCCCTCGCTCGAGAAGAGGGATAAGTGAGGACAGTTCCTAATCATGGCTTGACGGTGTTCACATCAGGTATTATATTCAAAAGGCCATGCTGGCCAGCATCCTGATCAAATTCAAACCCCTGCAGGAATCGAACATCGAGGGTCGGGGCGAAGAAGCACTTTTCCAACTCCTGCTCGAAGTTTTAAATCCTGAACATCCCGCCCTAGCTCGAGCCATCCAAAACGGAACAGGTGAAACGCCTTTAACCCTCTCTCCGTTCCTCAAGGGGGCGAAGCATAAAGGAAAACATTCTTATCTTTCTCCTAAGGAGAGTGTCTCTTTCCGAATCACCTGCCTCCATAAAGATGTCCTGGAGCCTGTTGTGGGTTGCTTGTTTCATCTATCCGGGACCGAAACGGCGATTCGTCTTGCCGAAACAAGAATTATCATCGAGAAAGTGGATATGCAAAAATCCGTTCCGGCTCATTTCGTCTCCTACGAGCAGCTGCTGACAGAGGCCCTACCTCAATCCGCGATCATCCTCGAGTACTGCTCCCCCACATTTTTTGGAGGTTTGACTGGGGAACAATCCTTTCCTCTTCCAAGACTCGTCTTTGCATCTCTGCTTAAAAAATGGAACACGTTCTCTTCCAAGAAAATGTCGTCAGACCTTAGGAATGAATTTGAAAAGGTGAGAATAGAGCGATTCAACCTCAAGACCGAATCAGTCCTGTACAACCAAGTAAAAACTCTCGGGTTTATCGGAACCGTGGCCTACAAACTCCTGTCATCGACAGGGAAAGACAAGAGAGTAGCCATCAATGCCCTGGCCAACTTTGCTCTGTACTCTGGGGTGGGAATAAAAACAGAGATGGGTATGGGTCAAGTGAGAAGACGGGCCAAGTAGAGAACAAACCCGTATTACGGAGAAAATTTTCGGATAACAGGTGAAACCATGAAAACAATGGAAGATGTCGTTCAGGAGCTAAACACCCATGATTGGCGGCCGGAGAGAGGAAAAACGGGTATCCTGGTCATCGATCTTCAGGAATATTTTCGAGAGATCGCTTTTCCTATCCTGGAAAAGACCAAGAGCCTCTTGGCCTTGGCGAGAGAAAAAAGCATTCCTCTCATCTTCACCCAGCACGGCCATGAATCGAGCGAGCCTCAGGGGATGCTCGGCCAATGGTGGTCTGATCTGATCATCAAAGAAACACCCGAGAGCCGTCTCCTCCCTGAACTGGAGGTGAGACCATCCGAGATCGTTATCGAAAAAAACAGGTACAGCGCCTTCTACAGAACCAGTTTAGATAAGTGCCTCCGAGAGTCCAACATCAGCAACATCATCATCGGCGGAGTGATGACCAACCTCTGCTGTGAGACCACCGCCCGGGATGCCTTTGATCGAGATTTCAGGGTCTTTTTTCTGGCAGATGGAACAGCCACTACCAGCGAGGATTTTCATATGGCATCGCTCATCAATCTCTCCTACGGGTTTGTCACCCTCCTCACCTGTGCCCGACTCGAAGAAAGGCTGAAGAACTGGTGATGTTGTCCCAGTGGTGGTTAGATGATTCTATTACTGAGATAAAACCGTAATTTGAATATTTTCCGACGCAATAAGAAATCCTGCCGTTTTTCTAGAGTCGAAAAAAAGATTTTCCGCTTGGTTCATTCTTCATGCAAATTTTGATAGAATAGAGGAGGCTTAGAGCGTAAGTTATCAGAAAAGCATCTGATAAGGAGTCAATCATACCTCTATCTTTTTTTTCATCATAGAAAATCATATTATCGGTTTAAGAGGATGAGCTCACAATACGTCATCGATTTGTTCACGCTTAGCAATATCTCCTTCGTTGTCTTAGCTATCTGTTCCCTCTGGCTTCTCAAAGTGATCATCAAAAAACAGGGAGAGATATTGTTCCGGGTGTCTTTGATTTTTATCATTGCTTTTCTGGTTTTTATTTTATTCCATCGGAGCCAAATCGGACAATGGACCTTTCCTGAAATCAAACAGGCTTTATTCCCCGAAAAAATCCCAACCGTAAAGTATCAAACAGAGATAGGATCTGCACTCGGAGAGATGAGGCGGCGGTATATCTTCGAAGAACCGCGCCCCAAGCTCATCCTGTCCCTTGACAGAACGGGCAAATATTTTCATCTGAAAAGGATATCACGCTTGAATGCCATCTTGAAAATTCTGGATTTACCCAGTGTTAAATATGGCGTTCAGGAATTGGCCTCGATAACCGGACTGCAAACCGATGTGAGGCTTTATCGGTGGGATGACTATCCCCAGGGAATCCTCCTTTTGGAGATAGAGCTCTGTCAGGACAGAAAATCACTCGAATCCTATCACTGTCTTATTTCTCTAACCATAAAGCACAGGAATAAATAGTCTCATGGTCCCGGAATTCTGAATTATTTTTTCGCTATCCCTCTCCAGAGGAGGAAGAAAACGACGAAGAGAAGGTAAACCCCGCATAAAATCAGGAAAAGCGGATTCTTCTCCCGAGTTTGGTGGTAGATCCGTCCCTTTCCGGGTGGAGGAAGAGGCACAGGGTCCCAAGGTAGATCATATCGGTTGGTCAGTCCGCGGATGTTGAGGAGATGAATCACCGGAATACGTTTGGCTGCCATCCTGTGGATAATCCCGCCATCCTCAGGTATCGGGAGCCGCTTCCCTTGGACAAGACCTGGTTTTAGGTTCAGGACCGAAGCGTCTGTTCCGATGTTGGACCAGCTCCCTCCGATGTTGATAAAAGCCTTGATCGGTTCCCCCCTCGATTTATCCTCGTAAAGGGCCATCCTCAGGTTGACATTCTCGGTCAGGTCTGGTTCATCCAGGAACACAATCCCTCTTCTTTCGATGTCCGACCTGAGTGAAGACCGAACTTCCTTCTGCATCTCTTCCCCCCTATCCCTGTCTCCACCCAAGGACATGGCGACTGGATCGTGACTGAATATCCCAGCCTTCCCGAGACATTCTTGCATATAAAGCCAATGGAAATCAAGACGATTGGCTCCCCATTGAGAAGCGCCGAGGGAGGACATGACCAAGGGTCTTAATCCCATGGCTTCAGCCGCCGAAAGGACGGCCACGATTAGGGCCGGAAAAGAGCTGGAGGCTCCCACAGCAATCGTATCCCCTGTCTTCACTCCAGCCTCCGTCAATAGATAAACAGCCAGAGCCGCTGTGTTGGGATTGGTCGTTGTCCTTTTGGCTTCTAGATGACCCAAGGATGTGGTCAGAGGCGAGTCTTTGAGACCGATGAGTCCAGTCTGGTTGGGGTCGTTTTCTGTATCGGACGGGATGCCTTCCTCGCTCTGGCATTCTTTGAGAGCATTCATCGCGCCGACCATAATTCGTGAAGCTTCGAGCATCTCCAGTTTCATCCCTTTCATCCCGGGAAAAGGAATGACCTTCACCGCGGCAAAAAACAGAAGGCTTGCTAAAAGAAGAATAAGAATATCTTTTTGATCCCGGACTTCACCCTCTTTGGGAACAAGTTTTTTTGGTTTAAAAAAGTAGCGCATCATTGCTTTCGCAAATATTTAAGGCCGGGCCAGGTGAGACCTTATCTTCGGAGGAATCCGTCTCTTCCATCCCGATGACACCTCAAGATCCATCAATTTCTGCCGGCTAAGGAATGATCCATCCTATGATTCGAACTGAGGCGTAGATTATGGTCGACACGATGAGGAGCGAGGCCAGAGTGAAAAAAGTGGGCTGTTTTTCGAGATTATTGGCCAAGAGTCCGGGTATGATCAAGCCGATGGCCTTCAGTCCTGAAGGTCCCTTAAAAACATAAGGAAGGAGGATAATCCAGAGTTGAGCCCATACCACTCCCAACAGAATAAACATCACGAACCGACGCTTGCCGAAAAGAATCAAGCTGCGAGAGAGCCCTCGATAGGTATACAAGCTTAGAAATGCGATAACGATCGTCATCAGGACTCTCAGCGGTTCATCCAGGTAGAGGGCCGTGTAAGCAGGGACGATAATCCCTCCAGGAAATACGTTCGTGATCTCGGTGTACAGGACGGCGATCAGAATCCCGATGATCAGAGTTTCATAGATCATCAGATTCTCCCGCCTTCTCCCAGTAATCCACGAGTTCTCTCCCCACCCCGCCCATGTTCCCGAGGCCGACCAGGAGGCGATCCCCTTGTTCCCGGTGAATAATCTGGTCCATCAGCATCTCCGGCTGTTTCCCTTTGATCACTTCGAACGAAATCTTTCCCGAAGTTCCGAATCTTTTCTTGAAGGCTCGGGCATGAATCCCGACCAAGTATATTCGTTCGAACTCGGGAAAAGCCCCGTCTCTTAAAGCCTCCAACCACTGGAGCGTGCGATCTCCCCTGTCTTT
>CAYGBF010000217.1:0-1743 GCA_964348035.1 uncultured Eubacteriales bacterium
TGTTTTCCCACCTCAAACAGGTCCGTACATTACAGTCTAAATAGGCGGCAATCTCCTTCCAGGACAAGAGGAGGTTTTCCTTTTTTGCTTCCTTGGTCATTCCCTAGGTATCTTTATGATAAATGATTTTTTCAATTTGAGTCAAGATTTCTTGTTCCGCATAGGCAAACATCAGGTATTAAGAGACATTTAATGACATATTCGGACATTCATCAGTTTACTATTGACAGAGATAGTTGATGTTTTTATGAATAATAGGGGTAGGAATGCAATCTTATAAAGCATGATTATAATCATCCGAGGTATATTGAAGGAGAGCCGTGCCAGTATTCGTTGTCATGGGTTGGTGATGGGAACTTAATTGGTGGGTGGTGAAACGTCATCCCTGCAGAGGCTGCACCTGCCCCTCCCTGCGTAGGCAGGGACCCAGTCTTGTCCCTTTGTAATCCCACCGCAGGGACATGCTGTGGCAGGGATCAAGGAGAATAAAAGAGCGTCATCCCAGCGATTGAAGGAAAACAGAAATAAAAAAAACGTCATCCCAGCGGAGGCTGGGATCCAGAGATATCTGAATGGATTTTATCTAGATATTTCTGGATTCCAGTCTTCACTGGAATGACGTGAGAAGAGGAATGACGAGGCTGGGATGACGGGAGGGACGAAAAGGAGTATGCGTGAAGTAAGGGCGACTGTTGGAATCGAGAACGCGATGCGTTTTCCCGCACGTTAACTTGACATTTTATTGAATTGTTATGTAGAATTTATACTACTCGAAGCTGGAAAAGGAGGAGTAATATTGAGTGGGAGGCAATTCGCCAACCATAAACTACACCCATCTCTCAAAATAACGACATTCCCAACAAACGCCATATTCTGCCAATTTGCAGGCCAAAAATCCCCCCCAATCCAACCCTAAACAAAAACCCATGCCCAAAACAAGAATTCTCCTCGTCGAACGAGACCCCAACGAGGCCAAAAAACTCCGCAAAATGCTCCGTGCTCTCAACTACACCGTCACCTCCACCGCTACTACCGGCCAAGAAGCCATCACCAGATCCAAAAAAGACAAACCAGACTTAGTCCTCATCAACATCGTCCTCGCCGGAAAAACGAGCGGCCCCACCGCCGCCCGCCGGATCCACACCCAACTCGGTATCCCCATCGTCTATCTCACCGCCAACTCGAGCATAAAAGCGCTCGAAGCCGCCATCAAAGCCGAGCCATTCGGCTACGTCCTGAAGCCCGCCACCAGTAAAGAACTCCACGCCGCCATCCAGATCGCCCTCTCTATACACTCGAAAGAAATGGGATTGAAAGAGACAAAGCAAATATTAAACCAGTTCTTGGCTCCCGCCACAGATGCCTTCGCCCTTATGGACTCTAATTTCAACATCCTTGAAATCAATAAATCTGGTTTAGAAAGATGGGGGTTTGAAGAAAAGGACATCATAGGAACAAATTTCATAGATCTTCTTCCTAAGCGGAGGAAGAAGGTCTGGCGGGACAGACTCAAAAAGGTGCTGAAAACAGGGAAACACTTCTCTGTAAATGACTTTACTATTGCCCCCGAATACGGAGCCAAGGTCGTGAATCTTCGAGTTTTTAAGGCAGACGATAAACTCGGATTAATCGTCACCGACATCACCGAAAAGAAAAAAGCAGAGCAGGCCTTCCAGGAAGCCGAAGCCCGCTTCCGCCATCTCCTCAAGCATATCAACGAAGCCGTCCTCGTCCTGGATGAAG
>CAYGBF010000218.1:0-8759 GCA_964348035.1 uncultured Eubacteriales bacterium
GTCCGACGGATGGAGATCACCTGGTCTTTTAGCTCAATCTCTTCTTCAACGGCATCCTGTTTAATTTCCTCAGCCACTCTTATTCCTCCTTTTAGGACTTTCCTTGACCTAAAAAACGAGACCTCCTTTTCTCATCGCATCAGCCAATTCTTTGACCCGGCCGTGGTAGGGGTAAATTCCACGATCGAAGACGATGCTTTTGATCTTTTTCTGCTTCAATCTTTTGGCCATCATTTCACCTAATAGCCTGGAAGCCTCTGAATTCTTGTACTTCTTATTCTTATCTCTAAATTCCTTCTCCAGCGTTGATGCCGAAGCCAGGATTTTTCCGTTAATATCATCGACAGCCTGGGTATAGATGTATCGGTTGCTCTTAAACACAAAGACTCGGGGAGTTTCCGAGCTTCCTTCGATTTTTTTCCTGATTCTTCTTCTGATCCGCTTCTTCGCGGTCTTCTTTAATATCACTTTGTTCTTATACATCCGTAACCACTGCCGCTTTTCTCTCTTTTTTTACCAACCGCTCACCCACATAACGAATCCCCTTCAGCTTGTAGGGGTCCGGCTTACGCAAGCGTCTTATATCATCGGCGACTTGTCCCACCCGCTGTTTGTCGATACCACTGACAGTGACAAGTGTGGGTTTTTCACAAACTATCTCGATGTCTTTAGGTATGGTATAAACCACAGGCTTGGAATACCCTAAATTCATTTCTAAGCGGCCCTTGTCCACCTTAGCCCGATAACCGACTCCGACGATCTCCAGCTGTTTGGTAAAACCTGAAGATACCCCTTGAATCGCGTTAAAGGCCAGCGTCCGATTCAAGCCATGTAAGGACCGGGTTTGTTTCGAATCATCCTTTCTCCTCAAGACCAACTGATCGTTTTCCAGTTTCGGCTCGATTCCTGGGAGCAAAGGAGAGGTCAATTTTCCCTTCGGTCCTTCGACTTCGATTCCATTCGGGAGCACATTGACTTTAACTCCCTCAGGTATGCCGATGGGATCTTTTCCGACTCTAGACATTTCTTTACACCCTCATACGAATGACATCACCAAACATAGCACAGGACTTCTCCACCGACTTCCTGCTCCTGGCAGGTTTTTCCCGTCGCAATTCCCTCTGAAGTGGAAATGATGGCTATCCCGAGTCCGTTCAGAACTTTTGGGATAGTATCTTTTCGGCAGTAGATACGACATCCAGGCTTACTGATTCTCCGAAGTCCTGTGATGGTGTTCTCCTTATTGTCCTTGTATTTCAAAGCGATGTTCAGAATTCCCTGTTTGTTATCATCTATGACTTTAAAGTTTCGGATGTATCCTTCCTCTTTCAAGATCTTGGCGATTTCAACTTTTATCCGCGAGGAGGGGATACTCACATCTTTCTTCTTGACCTGGATCGCGTTCCAGATTCGGGACAGCATGTCAGCAATCGGATCCGTTAAACTCATCTTCTCATCCTTTCTTTTTCACCAAGAAGCCTTGACGATTCCAGGAATTTCTCCTTTCAGAGCCAATTCCCGAAAACACAACCGGCACATATCGAACTTCCGGTAATAACCCCGGGAACGTCCGCAGATTCGACACCGGTTCTTCTTCCTCACGGAGTACTTGGGGTCCTTTAAATATTTCGCCACAGATGATGTTCTTGCCACTTTTTCCTTCCTTTTAATCCTCGCTGAAAGGCATTCCGAGCTTTTTCAACAAGGCATAGGCTTCCTCATCGGTCTTGGAGTTGGTGACGATAGTGATGTTCATCCCTCGTGTTCTTTCCACCTTGGTGTAATCGATCTCCGGAAAAACGAGCTGATCCTTAATCCCGATAGTGTAATTCCCATGACCATCAAAGCTCCGTGATGGCAAACCTCGAAAGTCCCTCACTCGAGGGAGAACGATGTTGACCAGGCGATCAAAAAATTCATACATCCTCTGGCCTCGCAGAGTCACATAGCAGGCGATGGCTTGCCCCTGCCGAAGCTTAAAGGCAGAGATGGATTTCTTGGCCCGTCCCACGGCTGGCCACTGGCCTGTGATCAGGCTGAGCTCAGTTTTGGTCGTGTCCAAGAGTTTGATATTCTGGAGGGCATCACCCACCCCCATGTTGACGATGATTTTTTCCAGTCTAGGAACCGCCATGGTATTCCCTATAGTCAGCTCCCGTTGAAGATCGGGAATGATCTCCTTATTGTATTTTTCGAAAAGACGGCTCATCCCTTCGTCTCTCACTTTGCTTTCTCCAAGCTGGCCTCGCATTTGGCACAGACCCTGATCTTACTGCCATCTTCCAGTCTCTTGTTCCTCAACTTGACTCCCTGTCCACAGTCAGTGCAGTAGAGCATCAGATTCGAGATATGAATCGGTGCTTCTTTCTCCATGATTCCACCTTGGATGTTCTTGCTCTGGTCGCGCCGTATAAACTCTTTAACGAAATTAATCTTTTCCACGATCACTCTTTTCTTTTCTGGCATCACTTTCAAGACTTTTCCTGTCTTTCCCCTATCCTTACCGGACTGGACGACGACGACATCATTCTTCCTCAACGGCATCTTATCCATCATAGAACCTCCGGAGCCAATGAGACGATCTTCATGAATTTCCTCTCTCTCAGCTCTCTCCCCACGGGACCGAAAACACGGGTTCCTATGGGTTCCCCGGCCCGGTCGATGACCACAGCCGCGTTATCGTCAAAACGGATGTAAGAACCATCCCGGCGGCGAACTTCTTTTTTGGTGCGGACGATGACCGCTCGGATAACCTTACCCTTGGGAATTTTACTTTCGGGCTCGGCCTCTTTGACCGTGGCCGATATGACATCGCCTATAGAAGCGGTCTTGCCCACTCCACCTCCCAAGGGCGTGATACAAAGAATCCGCTTAGCACCGGAGTTATCCGCCACCTTGAGCATGGTTTCTGTCTGGATCATTTGGATTTATCCCTGCTCTCCTTATCCTTGTCCCGACGACTCAGTTCCACGATCTCGAGAACCCGCCATTTTTTTCGTTTACTCAAGGGCCGCGTCTCGACGATTCGCACGACATCCCCCACTTTACACTTCTCGTATTCATCATGAACGAGGAACCTCTTTTTCCTCTTTATGAATTTCTTATACAGGGGGTGCCTCACCGGTCGTTCCACCAGGACAGTCACCGTTTTTTTCATGGCATCCCCGACGACGAGGCCGAGTTTTATTGTCTTCCTGACCTGAACTTCTTTCATCGGCTATTTCCTCTCTGCTTTCTTGGCATTCAAGATAGATTTGATTCGGGCGATATCCTTTTTTACGTTTTTCAGTTTCATCGCGTTTTCTAATTGACCGAGGGTATGCTGGAATCTCAACTTGAAGAGCTGATCTTTCAATTCATCTTCTTTGCTCCGGAGCTCCTCCTCGGTAAGGTCTCTCAATTCTCGGGCTTTCATAGCAGTTCCTTTCTCTCTCGGGAAATGAACCTCGTCTTGATCGGGAGTTTATGGGCCGCCAGACGCATGGCCTCCTTGGCCACACTTTCCGGGACTCCCTCCAGTTCATAGATAATCTTACCTGGTTTTATGACATCCACCCAAAATTCCGGCTCTCCTTTTCCTTTTCCCATCCTGACTTCAGTGGGTTTTTTGCTGACCGGTTTCCAGGGGAAGACTCGAATCCAAAGCTTTCCTTTTCTCTTGGCATGACGGGTGATCGCAATTCGTCCCGCTTCCACCTCGCGCGAAGTCAGCCAGCACCGCTCAAGGGCCTGCAGGCCGAATTCCCCGAAATTGAGGCTTGAGCCACGGTAGGCCTTACCTTTCATCCGCCCCCGTTGGCTTTTCCTGTATTTGACCTTCTTGGGCATGAGCACGGCTAAATCTCCTCAATCTCCGTCATCTGAGAGGTCATCTTCGTTTTCTCAATATCCCCTTTATAGATCCAGACTTTTATCCCGATCTGTCCGTAGGTGGTGAAGGCTTCTGTAAACCCATAATCGATATCCGCCTTTAACGTTTGGAGGGGCAGCTGTCCTTTGAGGTACCATTCTGATCTGGCAATCTCGACACCACCCAGTCGACCGGAGCACATGACTTTAATCCCCTTGGCCCCCATCCTCAAAGAGATATCCACGGCCCTCCGCATGGCTCTCCGGTAAGCGATGCGCTTCTCGAGCTGGACGGCAATGCTCTCAGCCTGCAACAAAGCATCGATCTCCGGCTTATCCACTTCCCTGATATCCACGTACACCTCTTTTTGAGCAATTTCTTGGAGTAAAGACTTCAGGCTTTCAATCTCTTTACCGCCGCGTCCGATGACGATCCCGGGCCGAGCCGTGTGGATGATGACGCGAATTTTCGGACCGACTCTTTCCACATCAACTGAAGAAATTCCGGCGTGAGAGTATCTCTCCTTGATGAGCTTTTTCATCTTGAGGTCTTCATGGATCAATCGACTGTAATTGGCTCCCTTCGAAAACCAGCGGGAACTCCACTGCTTGTTAAAGCCGAGTCTGAATCCTTGCGGGTGAGTCTTTTGTCCCACTTTAACTCCCCTTTCTTTCCTCTAATGTGATTTGGACATGGCTCGTCCGTTTTAAAATCCGGGCGACCCTTCCCATCGGGGCCGCTCTGAATCTTTTCATTTGGGGTCCTTGATCGACATACACTTTAGAGATAAACAGATTATCGACATCGACATTCGGACCTGTCTGTTGAGCGTTGGCAATGGCTGAGCGGAGGACTTTCTCCACGATCTGACTGGCCTTTTTTTTCTTGGAAAAGTGGAGGATTGTCAGGGCTTCTCCGACAAACCTGTCCCGAATCAGATCTGCCACCAGCCGGCATTTTTGAGGTGAGATCCTCACATACTTGGCTGCGGCTCGGGAAACAATATTCTGTTCTTCCATCTTATATCTTCATCCTAATCGTTCGAGCTGTTCTAGTCGTATGTCCCTTGAACGTTCGGGTCGGAGAAAACTCCCCCAATTTATGGCCAACCATGTTTTCGGTGACAAAGACCGGTATGAATTTTTTGCCGTTATGAACAGCAATCGTCAGCCCGACCATCTCAGGTATAATGACCGAGCTCCGGGACCAGGTTTTGATCACTTGTCGCTTCGCCTTCTGTGTCGTCAATCCCTCGATCTTTTTAAGTAGTTTTTCATCGACAAAAGGACCCTTCTTTAAAGACCTTGCCATCGTTTATTTACTCCTTCTCCGGACGATATATTTTTGGGTTCTTTTATTCCGTCTTGTCTTGTATCCTTTGGTCGGCTGGCCCGTCGGGGAGACAGGATTTCGGCCTCCCTTGGCTTTTCCTTCTCCACCTCCATGAGGGTGGTCGACCGGATTCATAGCTGTCCCTCTTACGTGCGGCCGGCGGCCTTTCCATCTGCTTCTCCCAGCCTTGCCGATGGAAATATTTTGATAGTCCAGATTGCTCACCTGACCGACAGTCGCCCGGCAGTCTAGATGAATCTTCCTGATCTCTGATGAGGGCAACCGGACCTGAGCATAATCTCCCTCTTTGGCCAGGATCTGAGCCCCAGAACCGGCGGCCTTGGCCAGCTGTCCGCCCTTATTCTTCCGGAGTTCGATATTGTGTATCACAGTTCCTAACGGAATATAGCGGAGGGGCATAGAATTGCCAGGCAGAATGTCAACCTGTCTATCAGCCGAGATGACAGTCTGCCCGACCTTGACATTTAAAGGAGTAAGGATATACCGCCTTTCTCCGTCCTTGTATTTAATCAGCGAGATAAACGCTGACCGGTTGGGATCGAACTCGATGGTCTCGACGATTCCTGGAACATCGATCTTGTTTCTCTTGAAATCGATGATCCGATAGATTCTCTTATGCCGACCACCGCGATGGCGGATTGATATCTGACCTTTGTTGTTCCTTCCGCCTGATCGAGGCAGAGGTTCGAGCAGCGGCTTGTGAGGATGGGATGTGGTCAACTCCTCGTAGGTGAGGCCCGTCCTTTGGCGTAAGCTGGAAGTGGTTGGTTTGTATGTTTTAATGCCCATTCTAAACAGCCTCGAAATATTCTATCATTTTCTCGCCTTCTTTAAGCTTGATGTAGGCTTTCTTCCAGTTCTTCTTGCGGCCTTCGGAACGTCCCACTCTCCGCGTTTTTCCCTTCATCTTCTGGATACGCACCCGCTCGACCTGGACTTTGAAGAGTTTTTCCGTGGCCTGTTTGATCTCGATCTTGTTGGCGTTGGGGTGAACCTCGAAACAGACTTCGCGGTTCACATCCTTCAACCAGGTACTCTTTTCCGTGATCACTGGTCTAATGATGATTTGATAAGGATCGTTCATCGCCTCAACCTCTCGATCATAGACTCGAATGCGGTCTGAGAAAAAACCAGCCACTCATGACTTAGAACATCGTACACAGTCAGCAGATTGGTATCGACAACTTTCACGTTGGATAGGTTCCGGAGTGAAAGGAATAGATTTTTATTCTCATAGCTGTCTACGATCAAGGCCGAATCCAGTTTTAACTTTGACAAGAAATTCGCGCCCTCCTTAGTCTTGGGTTCTTTGAATTCTAAAACCTTCAAGATGAGGATCTTTTTCTCTTCCCATTTTAAAGCGAGGGCTGACCTCAAAGCATTCCGTTTGACCTTTTTGGGCAGTTTATACCCGTACTGTCTCGGCTTGGGACCAAATGTCACCCCACCCTTCCTCCAGATTGGAGAGCGGATGCTCCCTGCTCTGGCTCTCCCTGTTCCTTTCTGCCGCCAAGGTTTGCGACCTCCTCCCCTGACTTCATTTCTTGTCTTGGTGGAGGCTGTCCCTCGTCTCTGGTTGGCCCGGTAATTCACGACCGCCTCGTAGAGCAGATGATCCTTAACGGGATAAGAAAACAGATCTTTAGCAACAGTCAGTTCGCTCACCTTCTTTCCGTTTCTGTCCAAGACTGTAATTTTGCTCATGATTTACTCGTTTATGTTTTCCTGCTCCTGTGGCGTCTTTTCCTGTTCTTGTGTCTCTCCCCTAGTTATGGGTGTCGAGAAGTCGGCCTTCTTGATCAGCAGATAACCTCCTTTGGCCCCTGGAACAGCTCCTTTAACCATCAGGAGGTTGTTTTCTTTATCCGTTTCGGCAACGACCAGATTCCTCACCGTTACTCTTTCTCGACCCATGTGCCCGGGAAGTTTTTTGCCTTTGAACACCCGAGAGGGAAAGGCAGAGGCCCCGATCGAACCGGGAGCTCTGTGAAACATCGATCCATGGCTAGCCTTACCACCCCGAAAGCCCCACCGTTTGATGACACCGGCAAAGCCCTTTCCTTTGCTCGTTCCGACGACATGGACCCTCTCGCCCGCTTGGAAGATGTCGACTGAAAATTGATCTCCCTCTTTAACCTCTTCTGGGCCAGAAAAGCGAAACTCTCTCAAGATTTTGGTGGGTTGGACATTAGACTTCTTCAAATGCCCCAACATGGGCTTCGATACTTTCTTGGCCGGTCTTTCCTCTATGAGCCCCAGTTGAAGGGCAGAGTAACCATCGTTTTGTTGGGTCTTCTTCTGGATGATAACACAGGGGCCTGCCTTGATGAGAGTGACAGGAACGACATTCCCACCTTCTTCAAAGCTCTGGGTCATCCCGATTTTCTTTCCGATAAGACCTTCGATCATGACTACTCTCCTCCAGCACCGAAGGCCTGAATTTCCACATCGATCCCAGCGGGGAGATCCAATTTCTGGAGTTCCTCGATCGTTTCGTTATTGTATTCGCTTATATCGATGAGCCTCTTATGAATTCTCATCTCAAAATGTTCCCGAGATCTTTTGTCCACGTGAGGAGAACGGAGGACGCAGAATCTGTGAATTCTCGTCGGAAGTGGTATAGGACCGGATATGTTGGCGCCTGTTCTTTTGGCCTTGATGATGATATCTTTAACGGACTGATCCAGCAGCCGATGATCAAAAGACTGAAGTCTGATTCTTATTTTTTCCATCTTATCCTCTGTTCTCCTTAAACCTCATAAAAGTAGGTTCAGCTGTCCGTCATGCTTTCCCCTCATTCCAGTATATCGGTGACCGTTCCGGCGCCGACCGTCCGGCCTCCCTCTCTTATCGCAAACCGCAATCCCTTCTCCATCGCCACATCCGTTATCAACCCGATCTCCAAATTCACGTTGTCACCAGGCATCACCATCTCCACTCCCTGCGCTAACTTCACCGACCCCGTCACATCCGTCGTCCGAAAATAAAACTGCGGCCTGTAACCATTAAAAAACGGCGTGTGCCGACCTCCTTCCTCCTTCGTCAACGCGTATATCTCACCCTTAAATTGACGATGCGGCGTGATCGAACCCGGCTTGGCCAACACCATCCCTCGCTCCACCTCTTCCTTATCCGTACCTCTCAACAACACACCAATATTATCTCCTGCCATCCCCTCTTCCAACGTCTTCCGAAACATCTCCACTCCCGTCACAACCCGCTTCCGCGTCTCTCCAAATCCCACTATCTCTATCTCCTCTCCAACCACAACCTTACCCCGCTCCACTCGTCCCGTCACCACCGTCCCTCTACCGCTTATCGAAAATATATCCTCTATCGGCATCAAAAACGGCTTATCCACCAACCTCACAGGCTCCGGTATATAACTGTCCACCGCTTCCATCAACTCCAACACCGACTTGTTCACCTCAGCCTCCGGATCCCCATCCGACTCCATCGACTTCAACGCACTACCACGAACCACCGGTATCTTATCCCCAGGAAACTCGTACTTCGTCAACAACTCCCTCACCTCTAACTCCACCAAATCCAATAT
>CAYGBF010000219.1:0-3557 GCA_964348035.1 uncultured Eubacteriales bacterium
TCGCGGTCAGCGATCTTGGGGAAAGTGTGTTCCTGCCTGTACCATTTTCTTGTATGGGGAAGGGAGAGGAACTGGGTTTCCGGTTGAATCCCGCTGAATAAATCCGTGGCAATCGGCTCATCTCTCTGGGCAATACCTTGGATCAAGCGGTAGACCATCCCGCAGATTTCGTTATCGATGACTAATTTTTCAAGGCTCTGGCAGCTCTCGAAGTTCAGCATGCCTGGACCGGACACAACATTAATCCCGGAGAGGGCAGCCAGAACGGCTCCCATCCCGGTCTCAAAACCAGCCTGGGAATCGTTGATCTTGGCATCACTCAACCCCATGTAAGCGTGGGTGGGAAGACCAAGATGTTTCCCGATCTGGGCATAGGCGGAATCGATCATCACGGTTTCGATGGCTCCCATCGGAGTCGTCCCTTTCCTCATGTCAAAACTCGAGGGAGAACCGCCAAAAATCACCGGAGCTCCCTTTTCTGCCAGTTGACAGATGACTAAGCCTGAGAGATTCTCGATGACGTGTTGGACCAGAGTCCCGGATATGGTGACCGGCGATGTAGCTCCAGTCATCCCCATCGAGATGAGCTCTGATGGAATGCCCGCACGAGCACTATCGATCAGACTCTGAGCCGTCAGGTGGCTCCATTTCAGAGGAGGGGAGGGGCAGGCATCGAAAATCGCCAACGGTTTCTCTCGAAGAGCTTCCTCGCTGCCCCTGACAGCGACAAGCATATCCTTCATCGGTTTGAATCCTTCGACACGGAAGGTACCGGTGACAACAGGCTTGGCGCAGAACACAAGCCCCAGATAAAGCCGGTAGCTGTCCGAGATCATATCTGGAACATCCCCGCTTATTACCCCCGTACTCTGGAAGTGAAGATTGTCCAACTCTTGGATGATCCTGTAGAATTCGACAAGATCTGTGGTCACGGCTTTTCTCTGCTCAGACGTTCTGTGGTCCAGGATGGTGACGGCGGCTGATCCTGGATCAAAGTGGACCTCGTCGTCTCCGACGACAAATTCCGTCTCTCCTGTTCTATCGTACAGCTTGACGAGGGAGGGAGTAGAACTCAGACAGTCTTCCACGAGTTCTGGAGAGAAATACGCTTTCTGTGTTTCTTTTTCGATTTTCATGCCTGCTTCTGAAAGAAGTTCTAAAGCTTCCGGGTTTTCGACAAACACTCCTTCTGTCTCCAGGACGCCGTAAGCCTCGTCGATAATCTTTTGGATGAGTTCAGGGCTTAAAAGCTCCACCTTTGGTCTTCTGGGTTTAATCATGATGCTCTTCTCCTGTCATTTTTCTTGTTGTCAGACTTCGATCCGGATAAAAATTTATCCGAAAGGAAACGGATTTTCTGGGAATCATCATCCAAGACTCTTCGAGCAGTCTCACCCCGATGTCTTGAGCCGGCAGGATATCAAAAATAAATTGCTGTTCTTCTAGCCTCCATTTTTTGTAACCCGGAGAAAATCTCTTGCTCGGCCAGAGGAACATCTTTCTAGCTTTTTCAGCCAGGAAAGCGTCTGACTGAACGGCCACTTCCTCGACCGCTTCAGAACCGAAAGCATCCAGGATCAAAGATCTCATCATCTCTCCGCAGGTCATGAGTCTTTGGACTTCCTGTTCGAGCTGAGGTCCGATGGTACAAACACACAAGGCCACTTTTTCTGCTCCTTGAAAAATGGGGTGCCTGTTCGTCTGGGCATAATCGACGATGGTGTGGATAGCGACCGGTTCGAGTTGCTCTTTTAATCGTTCTTTCTCCTCGGCTATAAGCTTTTTGACCGAAGATTTCAACTCAGAGTCTCTTTTTCTATAACCGATGAGTCTGAGAATCTTCCGGTCATCAATATCGATCTCAAAATTCCTGCATATGACTTGGGATGGAGTCATTTCTGTTCGCTGATGTGTTTCACCATTTTGACTGCCAGCATGGCATTCTCCGCATACCCGTCGGCTCCGATTTCATCAGCCCATCTCTGATTGACCGGAGCTCCTCCGACCAGGACCTTGAATCGACCGCTGAGGTCTCTCTCCTTCAACAGCTCGATGATCTTTTTCTGATTCACCATCGTGGTCGTCAGCAGGGCCGAAAGACAGATAAAATCAGCCTCCTCTGATTCAGCAGCCTCGATGAATCTCTCGACCTTCACGTCCGCACCAAGGTCGACAACGTCATACCCATTAGCTGAGAGGAGAGAAGACACCAGGTTCTTCCCGATATCATGAATATCGCCCTCGACTGTCCCGATAACGGCTTTTCCGAGAGATCTTTTCTCGATATCAGCTTGACTTAAGGCCGGCTGGAGGACCGCCATGGCTGCTTTCATACACTCGGCGCTGGTGATGAGTTCTGGCAGGAAATACTCTCCCTCTTCCCATAATTCACCGACCCTCTGGATACCTGGGATATAACCCTTTTCGATAACTTCATTCAGATCAATTTTTTCTCTAAGTGCCTCTTTGGCTAGGTTTCCCGCTTGTTCCTTGTCTCCTTCGATAATAGATTTTTCCATCTTAGCTAAAATATCTTTTATCTCCATGGTCCCTCCTCAGAAATTGTATCATAATAATTCTTTTCTTATGTAATTTATTATTTTAATCCGACTAGGTATTGTATTTTTTTTTACTCTTTTGTAAAAATATGCTAATAATTAGCTAAATATTACTATCATTGCCCTTTGTCACTAATCCGGAAACTTTTCTTCAGGACGAAGGGGGACAGGTTTATACAGAACGACTGAGAGACTTAGGGGATCTTTAACAGTGATCCAGGTAGTTTCAACCGTAAATTCGTACGCTAGAGGGGCCGTTTCCATTTTTTTCCAGATTCTGAAAAGGGCACAGTCCTCGAAGACCGCAATCTATGAAATCCAAAAAAAAGGAAAAACGCACGCTCCCATCAACGATGCTGATTCAGTAGTAGCAATAATAAAAGAACTCGGAAAACAAGAGAGTTTGTTTCTTGAGTGAAAATAGCCTATGAACGCCTCGATTGTCGTGTTCAGGTCAATTCTTGTTAAGCGAGCTTAAAGGAAAGATTTTAAGACCTGTCCCAGTCTTTCGATTCCTTCTTGGATTTTTTTGGGTTGAACATAGCTGAAAGATAATCTCAGATGTTGTCCTGTTTCAGTTTCGGCAAAGAACGGGTCTCCACCTAAAAAAAGGATCCCCGCTGATTCTCCCCAGTCCACGACTTCGCTTGACCGGAGAGGGTGGGGGAGGGTTATCCAGATGAAAAATCCGCCTTGGGGTCGAGTCCAACTCACGCCTTCTGGCATATAAGATTCTAGGCTCTTGAGCATAATGTCTCGTCTTTTTTTATAGATGGAAAGGACAGATGCGATGTGTGGTTCCAAAAATCCCTGTTGACAATAATGCGATATGGCATTGGCAACCAGAGGATTCGCGCCTCCTCCCATATGACGATACCCGCTGTTGATGAGCTTATCGATGAGTTCCTCGGGGCCGATCGTCCAACCTAGACGCAGTCCGGGCGATATAATCTTTGAAAAACTCCCTAGACGCAGGACGCGTTTTCCGTTACCCAACAA
>CAYGBF010000220.1:0-5287 GCA_964348035.1 uncultured Eubacteriales bacterium
TCATGGGCAGACTGCTGGGAAAGAAAATGGCCATCATTAATCATGACAAAACGCCTTTCCCGTTCAATCATTTTCCTCATCATGATCTCATCCAGTTAGGACAGATTCCGCCTGAGACGTATGACATGGTGATATTACTCGAGTGTGCGAGTGTGGCCCGGTCTGGCCAAAAAAGTATACAAGATTATTTCAAGGTGAATATCGATCATCACCACTCGAATTTTTATTATGCCGATATCAATTGGGTTGATCCAGAAGCTTCTGCCGTAGCCGAGATGATTTTTCTTTTAGGCCAGAAATTGGAGATAGATTTGACTCCAGAAATCGCCAACTCTTTATACGCCGCCATCATTTCCGATACAGGATCGTTCCAGTTTTCCAATACCTCTGCCCGCTCCTTCGAGGTCTGCTTCGAACTGATTAATCAAGGAGCCAATCCGACCGAAGTGTCCGAGCGTCTGTACAACAACAATCCCGCTGAAAAAATCAAGCTGCTGGGACAAGTCCTCTCCACACTCCAAATGAATGATAAAGGGAATATTGCGATCATAACCATGTACAAGAAGCATCTCGAAGCTCTG
The DNA here is from genome assembly GCA_964348035.1 of uncultured Eubacteriales bacterium. GTDB lineage: Bacteria > Acidobacteriota > Aminicenantia > Aminicenantales > Aminicenantaceae > CAYFXE01. The sequence continues at coordinate 582 of CAYGBF010000220.1, forward strand.
AATTTGAGGGAGATCGACACAGAAGATATCACCACACTAGCCCGGTCAATCAAAGGGGTGGAGATTGTTCTATTCTTTAAAGAAATTAAAAAGGATACATACAGAGTTAGCCTACGATCGAAGGGATCGGCCAACGCCGCCTTAATCGCCGAATATTTTGGAGGAGGGGGACATCTTCATGCGGCCGGATTCCCAGTCAATGGACCCTACGAAACATTACTGAAAGACATACCCAAAACGGTAGAGAAGCTTTTGTCCGATCAGTCCCGGACCGACCCTTCAGAAAAGCAAAACGTTTATTGATTCGGGCCACAAAATGGACGGTCTCATCCTGGTGGATAAGCCCCAAAACTTCACTTCTCACCGCGTCGTCCTGCAGATTAGGACACTCCTCGGTATAAAAAAAGTCGGCCATTATGGGACTCTAGATCCTCTGGCCACCGGCCTGATCGTGGTGGCCGTGGGCAAGGCCACCAGGCTATTTCCCTTCTTTTCTAAAGCTGATAAGTCATACAAAGGCAGGATTAGGTTCGGTTATTCTACTGATACCTATGACTCCACCGGCAAACCGACATCCGAGGAGGCTGCGACCTATCCCTCGCGTTCCCACCTTCTGAAAGGCATTCGAGAATTATCGGGAGAAATAGAACAACTTCCCCCACCCTACTCGGCAAAGAAATACAAAGGAAAACCACTGTATGCCTTAGCAAGGCGGAACGAGAAATTCGAATTGAAACCAAGTAGGGTGATTGTCCACGATTTCAGGTTGATTGTGTATAAGCCTCCTTTTCTGGAATTCGAGGTAGAATGTTCTTCAGGAACATACATCCGATCCATCGCCCATGATCTTGGTCAGGTGTTGAGCTGTGGTGCTCATCTTGATCGACTTGTCCGGACTTCTATCGGGAATTTCAGGCTCGAGGACGCCTATTCTATGGAGACGATCGTCGGGTATGCTGCCCAGGAAAAGATAGATCGATGTTTCATACCAATGGAAATCCTGTTACCGGAGTTTCCTAGGATCGTACTCGGAGAAAACGGAGCCTCTCTGGCCAGGAATGGAAATCTCATCTTTCCAGAAGACATCTTGAAAGTTATGGACCAGGAGTCCGATCAGATTCCTCTAGTTCTGGAAGAGAAGACCATTTTTAGGCTGTTCAGTGTCGATGGCCAGTTCTTGGCACTCGGGAGGAAAGATCCCGAAAAGAACGGGATTCATCCATTCCTCGTCATCGATTCCTAGGTGTTTTATATGAGAAAAAGAGAGATGTTTGCGTCCCGTTGGGGGATTATCTTTGCCGGGATGGGGATGGCGGTCGGAACGGGTAACATCTGGAGATTCCCGAGGATTGTTTCTCAACAAGGAGGTGGAGCCTTCATCATTGCCTGGCTGCTCTTCCTTTTCCTGTGGTCCATTCCGCTCCTTATCATCGAGATCTCTATCGGCAAGAAGACAAGGCTGGGCGTTATCGGCTCCTTCGGGAAAATCATGGGAGAAAAGTTTTCTTGGATGGGAACATTTGTGGCCTTCGTGACCACGGCCATCATGTTCTATTATTCAGTCGTTACGGGGTGGTGTTTGAAGTACTTTGTAGCGACGTCTTTTCAGGGGTTGATTCGGAAAAACTCCTCCGAGGTGTGGTATTCTTTCACCTCGTCTTGGGAGCCGGTTGGGTTCGATCTCGCGGCCATAAGGGTCGGAGCTTTTATCATTTATGCCGGGGTAGTGAAAGGCATAGAGCGGGCCAATAAAATTCTTATCCCTTCCCTCTTTTTCCTCCTGATCATCGCTTGTGGGCGGGCATTGACCCTTCCCTCCGCTTTTGAAGGGCTCAATTTTCTGTTCTCGCCAAACCTATCGCGGTTGGTTGACCATAAGGTATGGCTGAACGCCCTGACCCAATCAGCCTGGTCGACAGGAGCTGGTTGGGGATTGATATTAACTTATGCTGTTTACTCCCGTAAGGAAGAAAATCCTGTCTTAACGTCGACAACGATCGGGTTCGGTAATAATCTGGCCTCCCTGCTGGCGGCGGTGGCTGTCATCCCCACCGTTTTTTCTTACTTTTCCGCCCAAAATTTTTCTCATCAGAACGTTCTCGAAGTCATGAAGACCGATAATCAAGGGTTGACCTTTATCTGGATTCCCAACCTGTTTTCAGGAATCCCGGCTGGAACATTTTTCCTGGCTCTGTTTTTCCTGGCTCTCTCGTTCGCGGCTTTTTCTTCGCTTATTTCGATGTTTGAACTGGACACCAGGATCTTGATGGATGCCGGTCTTTCGAGAAAAAGGGCGGTCTTAGTTGTCGGTTTGGCTGGTTTCCTCCTGGGATTTCCGTCGGCCTTGAGTATGGGATTTTTTAATAATCAGGATTGGGTTTGGTCCTTAGGCCTGATTGTCAGCGGTTTCTTCTTCACCCTCGCCTTTCTCAAGTTCGGGCCCACGAATTTTCGCCTGAGGGTCATCTCTTCTCCAGATAGTCCGGTGAAATTGGGGCGGTGGTTTGATTATCTGGTCTCCTTTTTGCTTCCTATCCAATTCCTGGCGATGCTCGGATGGTGGTTTTGGCAGAGCTACAGGGATGATCCGCAGAATTGGCTGAACATATTCTCTCCTTTTTCTTTAGGGACGATTCTGTTTCAGTGGTTGATCGCTCTGACCGTGTTCATTGGTCTGAATAAAATCATAACTCGAAAAATCTTGAGGAGAGACGATGACTCTTGATGCCCTTTTGTTCATGATATTCATTTTTGCCCTGTGTCTATGCGGATTTGTCTACACTCTGTACCTCTCCGCCAAGAAAAAATAAATCCCTCTTCCGGGCTTGTTTCTTCAGAATTCCTCCCTTTATTCAGCCAAAGTTTAAAACCAAAAACATGTCCCTGCGAAAGCAGGGATCCAGCGGGTGCGGGAACAAGCCTCGCTGGGGAAATCAACGTGCTGACGCCCCCTCATCCCTATCACGGAAATAAGGATACATCAATCCTTGAATTTTGGGGGGATGTGTTGTATTTTAGTTGGGAAATGAGACTTAGCAAGAACCAGATCGAACACATGTCCTTCGTGATCGTCCGTAATCTGATAAAAGATGAGAAAATCATCGTGGATAGCAAGACCAAGCTCATCGATGATGTGACAAACCTGATTACCGAGGAGTTCCAAAAAGAAGATAAACTCGACCAAGAGGTTAGAGAAATCCTCAGTCAACATATGGAAAAAATCAGGAAAGAAAACATCGAATACCAGACCATGTTCAGGATGATCAAATCGAAACTGGCTAAAGAAAGGGATATCGTGCTATGAGTATCCGGCTGTCTCGAGAAAAAATAAATTATTTCTCTCGACAGATTCTCGACGCCCTCTTCGAGGATGATCAGGTCGAATTCCTGGATGAACCCAATGAAATCAGGCTTTCTATCGTCGACAGCATCGAAGAGGAGCTCAGACTCTACGAACTCCTGGACAAGAAAGCAATCGATAAGATCAACACCCAGAAAAAGCCGATCAAAGAAGGAAGCCGAGAATGGGAAATTCTGTACCGAAAATATTACAATGAGGAAATCTCCAAGCTGGGGAAATTTTTCGAATAACAAAGCCTCTTCATCCCCTCGTAAACCCTTCGTGGAAGTCAAGCAAAGGGTCCGGTACTCTGAAACGGACAAGATGGGGGTGGCCCATAATAAAAGCTATCTTGAATGGTTCGAGATAGGCCGTACAGAATTTTGTCGACATAACCGGATCCCCTACAAAGATATCGAAGCTCAGGGATACTACCTTGTCGTTGTCGAAGCTTTTTGTAGATACAAAAAGCCGCTCCGGTATGATCAGGAATTTCTAATCAGAGTGACTTTAGAAGAGATATCGAGCAAGAAGGTGGTGTTCCGTTATGAATTGTTGTCTATCCAGGATGAAAGCCTCGTCGCCTCAGGATACACGGTCCACATCGTGACCAACAAGGAATCTAAGGTTTGCTCTCTTCCAGGGCGTACTCTGGATCGATTGAAAAATCCTGGGGGCTGAAGTTTCTTCCTTAAATCGTCTTAGCTTCCCCGTAACAGCCAACTCTTCCAGACCTTCTACGGATCTTGTCAGCTCATAGAAGCAGGTCCTTCCCTTCTTTCTTACTCGAGGTAACCTTTGTTTCGAAGATAGGCTTCGAGGGCATCCTCCCAGGAAGAGAAATCGGATATGCCGATGGCTTTGGCTTTTCTGTTTTCCAAGACTGAGTAGGCCGGCCGTACGGCTTTGGCTCCGTACGTTTTGGAGTCGACCGGGATCAGCTGCTGGGGGGTCTTTCCGGTCAGGCGGAAGATAGCCTGGGCAAACCCGAACCAGGTGCACTGGCCCTCATTCGTCAGGTGATAAAGGCCGTAATCGGGGGTTTGGATCAACTCCCCTATCCTGACCGCAAGTTCCTCTGTCGACGTCGGGGTTACCCACTGGTCGTCGACGACCTTCAGAGGTTGATCCTTATGGGCGAGGGAGATCATGATATCGACAAAATTGGTCCCTTTACCCCAGCACCCGGCCACACCGTACAGCCCGCAGGTCCGGATGAGGAAATATTTTTCCAGGAGTGCTTTGACAAAATATTCTCCGGCCAGTTTTGAAACGGCATAGACACTCAAAGGATGAGGAGTGTCCTCTTCCGTGTACGGAGATGCCTTTTTCCCGTCGAAGACATAATCGGTGCTGAAATGGACAA
>CAYGBF010000221.1:0-3630 GCA_964348035.1 uncultured Eubacteriales bacterium
GAATGAGGAGAAGGATAAATCCTTTTCTCATGGGTTTAGATGAAGTCTCGCTTCCGGAAGATCCAGATCGCCAAACCTAACAGGAAGGCTGAGTAGAAGAAACCGTACAGGATTGAATACAGATGAATACTGGTGGGGATGGACAGGCTGTGGACGACTTCGGTCTTGAGGTTGAAATTCTCCAGATCCGGGAGGAATGTATACAGAACTTGGGCCAGGACCTTCCCGAGGCCCGGTTGGATTTTCTGGATGGTTTTCTCCAGTCCCCACGACAGGTGGCCGATAAGATAAAAGGAAAGGGAAAAAATAGAGCTGAGAATCGGTGTCGAGAAGCAGGAAAACAGGATGGCTACGGCGGTGATCAGACAGACTTCGACAAAGATGTAAAAGATGGCAATCAGAAGCGGCCACTCCACACTGAAGGTGTGGAAGAAGACGAGGGCCAGGAAGATAACACTCATAAGGGCCAGCATGACAAAAAGCGTCAGGACGAGGCCGAAGTATTTGCCCAACAGAAACTGATAGCGGTGGATGGGCTTGGAAAGGATGGAATAGATGGTTTTCTTCTCGATCTCTTTGTAGACGAGGCCCGTCCCCATCAGGATGGCCATCAGAGCTCCGAAAAGCGAAAGAGAAGCCAGTCCCACGTCTTTGATAATCTTGACCCGGTCGCCGACGGTCAGAAGAGCCAGGATGCGGGAGAAGATGATCGAGGCGGCCGCGAAGAAAAGCAGGAGGTACAGGATTCTGTCGCGAATGGCCTCCCGGAACGTGTTAGCGGCGATGGCTCTGATCTTCATCCCTTGATCCTCCCGACGAAAAAGTCTTCCAACGTTTCTGTCCTCGGGATCAGCGAGTGGATCTTTCCGTTTTCGGATTGGACAAGTTTCAGGACGCGGTCGATCTTTTCCTGTTCGAAAACTTTGAGCAGGATCCTGCCGCCAGGGGAGAACAGAGACTCCCCCAACTCAGATAGTTTCCCGGCCTCGACTCCAGAAAGGATGACTTCGGTGAACAGGATTTTCTCGGAGATCAGGTCCTGGAGCCTGCCCTGGCTGATGATCTCTCCATCGAGGATGATGGCCACCCGGTCGCAGATCATCTCGATGTCCTGCAGGATGTGGGAGCAGAGGAAGACAGTTTTCCCTTCTTCCTTGAGGCGGACGATGATGTCCCGGATTTCCTTCCGGCCCAACGGGTCGAGTCCTCCGAGAGGTTCGTCCAGGAGGACGAGCTCTGGTTCATGGATCAGGGCTTGGGCCAGCCCGATTCTCTGGAGCATCCCGCGAGAAAACTTGCGCAGCTGGAGGTTGGCGGATGCTTCCAGTCCTACCTTCTGGAGAAGAGTTCGGATTCGGCCTTCTTTCTCTCTCTTATCGACGAGCGTGAGTTGGGTGCAGTAGCGGAGGAATTCCGAGGCTGTCAGATAATCGTAAAAATACGGGTTTTCGGGGAGAAACCCGAGGCGTTCTTTGGCCCGGAGCGATAGATAAGGATGACCGAAGATTTGAATCTGGCCTTGGTCGGGAAAGATCAATCCCAGAACGCATTTGAGGGTGGTCGTCTTGCCTGCACCGTTGGGTCCCAGATATCCGAAAATTTCTCCGCCCTTGACTTCGATCGAGATGCCTTTGAGGATATTCTTTTTCTTCGGGATGAACCCGACTTGGAAGGATTTGTGAAGGTTATCGATTTTCAGCACTGACGCCATCGGAACTCATCATTTTTATATACTAATAAATGTTCTATTTCAAGCTTGTTCCTCCACTTTACGTCATCCCTGCGGAGGCAGGGACCCAGTCTTCTATGGATGAGAGTCTTTGTTATTTCTGGATCCCCGCTTCCGCAGGGATGACGTTGGCAACTGTGTTAATCCGGGACTACGTGCTTGAGTGTATCGGGGTCGACAGTGACGTAGAAATCACACCCCAAATACAGAAGAGGAGACACTTTTCTAGGATTGAGTACCCCATCTTCGTTGAACATCCCCTCTTCTTCGTGGACAGCCAAGACCTGGCCGACGAACAAATCGTGATCACCGTAGGTTCTGGTATCGACCAGTTGACATTCGAAGCTGACATAAGCCTCAGCGATGATCGGCGAGGCGATAACCTGGGAGGGAGCCAGTTTGACCTCGAACTCTTCGACTTTGTCTCTCTCATGGCCGGATATCCGTCCCATCTGGGCCGAAAGTTTGACCTGTTCGGCGGCGAGAAAGTTGACCGTAAACTCTCTGGCTTCGGTGATCACCTGGTGGGTGAGTCTTTTCTTAGCGACGAGGATCCCGAAAAGAGGCGGGTCGAAGGACAAGGCCGTATGCCAGGCGCAGGCCATGTAGTTGACGCGGGTCCCTGATCGGGCGCCGACGAGAGCCACAGTGTAAGGGTAGAAATACTGGAATTGTTTTAGCTGGGTTGATATTTTTTTCATTTCTCACTCCTTACCAACCTCGGATTGCAAAATTTCCCATAATCGGTGATGAAAGATGTTTCGCTCAGACCAGACCTTTTATCTTCTTAGCGTTGGTCAGTAACCAGTTTTGGGTGAACAGATGCTCCCGGTCCAGGGCGAGTTGAAGTTGGAGTTGGTCCTGTATCTCTCCGGCCGGAATCATTGAGATGAGCTTCTCGTACTTGACGATCAGATTTTCCTCGGCCGGGACCAGTGTTTCGAGAGCGGAGATCCGGTCTTCTCCCGGATAGCTGTCGGGCATGGCTCTCTCGCTCTTTTCCACGCCAGCGGCGTCTGTTTCGGCGTTTTCGATGTGGATCACGTCGCCCATCTTGATCAAGATCCCGGAGTTTTTGTCCCAATGTTTCATGTGGTCGATGGCGTTCTTGAACAGGCGCTGGCTGAGATCCTGATGCTCGCTGAAGTCGATGACATACTTCAGGTAACGATGCATGAGTTCGTTTTCTATCCGGGTGATCTCGTGCAGAAGCTGAACATCCTCTTTTCCGGACAGCTCGGGGTTGGGCTGGTGGAGGCGGACGTCCTCCTCTCCAGCTGTCCTCATGGCCTCCATCATGGCTTGGAACTGTTCGGAGTGGCGGACTTCGTCGTAGGAGATGTTGAGGACCATGTTGTGAATTTTCGGAAAGGCGCCCTCCTCGAATTCTGCCGATTGGTAGAGGTTGGTGACCAGATCCTCGGTCTTCTTGTCCCGTTTCCAATTGTCCATGATCAGCGGGTAACGGATGACTTCGTCTGTTTTGAAGGACGGTGTGCCTCCCATCTTCTTGATGATGATGCTCAGCTGGAGGGAATGATACATCTCGTCGATCCCGATCTGAATCGTCTGGCGGCGGGCATCGGTCTTTATCTTCATCACCGGGTCATGGTAGAAAAATTTTCCCTTGGGCATAGAATAGGCGTGGATGAGGTACTCGAGGCTGACCGCCCATTCGTGCTCCAAGGCGATGTTCATGAGGTTGATGGCATCCTCTTCGGTCTCGATGTGTTTTACTTGTTCCATGTCTCCTCCTCAAGATAATTATAGGCAAGAATTATAATCATTTTCCTAGAAAAATAAAACGAAGAAGATTAAGAAAAGAGTTTTGTCGGGAAGCATCCCCAAAACCGTGATAGTAAACCACATTGAGATATGAAATGGATCAGGTAGGGTGTTGA
>CAYGBF010000222.1:0-3904 GCA_964348035.1 uncultured Eubacteriales bacterium
CGGCGTGGGTTCTTTTTGCCCAGACGCTTGTGTTTTTCTTCTCCCCCCCGGTGATAGGGCAAAAGATTGATTTCTCGCAAATTGTTCTGAGGGAGTAGGAAGGCGATTGTTTGGTGAATATTGTCCGGTTGGTCATTGACATCCCTCAGCAGCGGGATCCGGATAATGATCCTTTTTCCTCGATTCGACAACATTCGGAGATTCTCGAGGATGAGTTTGTTCGAAAACCCGGTTTGACTTTTGTGCTTCTCCTCGTCGATGAGTTTGATATCGTATAAGAAAAGATCAATCTTGTCTGTCATTTCTTTAAGAAGTTCAGACGGGACATAGCCACATGTGTCGACCGCAGCGGGAATGCCTGCTTGACAGCATTTGTCGAGGAGAACGTCCAAGAACTCGGGCTGGAAGAAAGGTTCTCCACCCGAAAAGGTCACCCCACCGCCGGATTCCTGGTAAAAAATTCTGTCCTTCTGGATCACGCCCATGACATCTCCGGCGCTCACCTCCCGGCCGATGATTTCCAGGGCTTCGGTGGGACAGACGTCCGGACAATCTCCGCACAGGTTGCATTGGGTGCGGTCTATGTGTACTGACCTGCCCTTTTTATGGAGAGCCGTTCGAGTGCAGACAGGGATGCAGTCGCGGCATTGGGTGAGACATCTGTTTCTGTGCCAGATGATTTCAGGATCCGGAAGCTCCCCCTCGGGATTATGACACCACGGGCAACGGAGTGGACATCCCTTAAAAAACACAGTCGTCCGGATCCCCGGTCCATCGTGGATAGCGTACCGCTTGATGTCGAATATGATTCCCTTTTTCTGCTCGGAGACCATGACAGATTATTTTAGACTATTCACCTATCATTTAGAAGAACTTTTATTATGATCCCTGGATTATGCTGAGGGAAGATTAAAGAAATATCTGGATAAATTTTATCAAGATAGAACTGGGTTCCTGCCTTCGCAGGAATGACATTTTATTTCAGGGTTAATACGGGTTTTCCCAATAATGTCTCGTCGATATGGATTCCGAGCCCCGGACCAGAGGGGACGGCCAACTGTCCCTCGTCTCTCCTGGGAGAATCTTCGGCAAGATGAAGATCGTTGTAGCTGTTGAAATCCGTGGAAGTGAAATAAAATTCTGATCGGGTGCTGCCCACAAGATGAGCAATCGCTGCTGTCGTGATATCCCCTCCCCAGCTGTCCTCCAACGTCATGGCTATCCCGAGTGATTGGCAGAGGTCTCTTATGAGTTTGGTTTTGGTGAGGCCCCCCAGACGAGAAATCTTCAAATTGACAACATCCATGGCTTTCTCTTCGTAAGCCCTAATCAAAGAGTGAGTGTCTCTTATCACTTCATCCAGAATCATCGGCAGCTGAGTGTGCTCACGCACGCTTAGGCATTCCTCGAGGCTTTGGCAGGGCTGTTCGATGAAGACATCCTCTCCAGTCAGGGCGTTAGCGACACGAATGGCCTTATGTGTCAGCCAACCGGTGTTAGCATCGGCAACAAGAATATCTCCCGGCTGGACGACCTTGAGGACAGCCCTCACCCGTTCGATATCAGCATCGGGCTCTCCGCCCACCTTGAGTTGGAACCTTCTATATCCCTCCTCTCTGTAGCGGGCCACATCATCGGCCATCTCATCGGCAGATCCCTGTGATATGGCTCTGTAAAGCGGAAATTTGTCAACACATCGCCCCCCTAACACAGTGCACACAGGACTGCCTGCTGCCTTGCCGAGGATGTCCCAACAGGCAATGTCGAGAGGAGACTTGATATAATTATGTCCAGTCAGGACCGAATCCATAACCTGATTTATGATGTTGAGCTGGCAGGGATCCCGGCCTAAGAGATGTGTACCAATCTCTTCAGTCCCAGGAGGGATGCCCCTGGCATAGGCATCCATATAAGCAGAGCCTAGAGGACAGACTTCGGCAAAACCGTTCAGCCCCTCATCTGTCGACATCTTGACGACCGTGCTCACAAAAGATTTCACCTCCTGCCCCCGTGACCAGGCATACTTCTGGTCCAGAAGCCGATAAGCGACCTGATAAACATCAATCTGTGAAATTTTCATGGTGAACCTCGAAATCAGTAATCAATTAAAGATATCCTTTTTTACTGACAGTGACAACTGATAACTGATTTATAGACTTGCTATTTTATTGAGCTCATCCCAGTATTCGTCGACCTGTTTCTGAATTTCTTCGACCACTCCAGCATTCTCTTCTCTGAAGAGATGACGGAACCTCCCCTGGGTCTTGAGCCACTCCAAGACCGGTTTCTTCTCTTTGGGCTTGTAGTTGATTTTGTATTTCCCGTTGGTTACTTCGAATAAGGGCCAGACACACGTATCGGCCGCGAGCTGAGCCAGCCGGACGCTCTGGGATTCATCACATTTCCATTCTGTTGGACAGGGGCAGAGGATATTCAAGAAGGCCGGGCCTTCTGTCTCAAAAGCCTTCTTGGCCTTGTTGTACAGATCCTGCCACCGGTGAGGGCTGGCTTGGGCGGCGTAGGGAATGTTGTGAGCAGCCATGATCCTGGTCAGATCCTTCCGGGGCTGGAGCTTTCCGTAGCTTTCTGACCCAGATGGCGATGTCGTCGCCGAGGCTCCCAACGGAGTGGCTGAGGACCTTTGACCGCCCGTGTTGGCATAGGCGTTGTTATCATAGCAGACGTAGACGATGTCATGTCCTCTCTCCACGGCTCCAGAGAGAGCTTGGAGACCGATATCATAGGTCCCGCCGTCTCCTCCAACTCCTACGAACTTGATCTTTTTATCCTCGGGTATCTTTCCGTTCCGCTTCAAGGACTTGTACATAGACTCGACTCCAGCGATAGTAGCCGCAGCATTCTCGAAGGCGCTGTGGATCCAGGTCATGTTCCAGGAAGTCCGAGGGAAAATGGTCGTGCAGACTTCCAAGCATCCGGTGGCGTTGGCGATGATAATGGGATCATCCGTCGCTCGGAGCAGGATTTTAAAAATCAGCGGGATTCCACATCCGAGGCACATTCCATGGCCGGCCACCAATCTATCTTCTATCGCAGCTAAATCTTTTAGTTTGGCCATTGTCTTCTCCTCACTCTCTAAGGTTCAAGTAGCCGTAAATCTCGTCCACTTTTCCCGTGTCGGCAATTCGCCCCAGCTTCTTGGCCACTTGTTTGAAATGTTCGACCATGATATCTCTCCCGCCAAGACCGTAAACATAATTCACAATTTTGGGTCGCTGGTCATAATCATACAGGGAGGATCGGATTTCGGTGAACAACGGAGCTCCGAAGGCTCCCGGGCTGGAACTGCGGTCGAGAACGGCGACGGCCTTCATCTTTTTTAGGGCCTCAGCGATCTTCTGATGAGGGAAGGGACGGAAAACTCTCGGTTTGAGAAGGCCGATCTTCTTTCCCTCTTCCCTGAGCTCATCGATGGCATCTTTACCCGTGCCGGCTGCCGAACTCATGACCACGACGCACATCTCAGCATCATCCATCCTGTATTCCTCGAAGAAGGCGTATTCACGACCGAATTTCTGTCCGTATTCCCGGCCGACGGCTTCGATTACAGGAGGCGCATTCTCGATACCTTCGATCTGGTTTCTTTTGTGCTCAAAATAATAATCCGTAAAATCTAGAGGACCAACCGTCATCTTATTTTTCGTGTCGAGCAGAGGATAAAGGGGCTGGTATTCCCCCACAAATTCCTTGACTTCATTGTCATCCCCCACTTGGACAACCTCCATGGAGTGGCTGATGATAAATCCATCCAGACCGACGAGGACTGGAGTCCTGACATCCAGGTGTTCGGCAATCCGGAAGGCCTGGATGAAATTATCGTAGGCCTCCTGACAGTTTTCTGAATAGATCTGAATCCAACCCGAATCTCTGGTTCCCATGGTGTCAC
>CAYGBF010000223.1:0-13794 GCA_964348035.1 uncultured Eubacteriales bacterium
CTTTCCTGGAGAGCTTCGTCTAAGGCTATAGGGATAGAAGCGGCGGTCGTATTCCCGAAACGATCGATGTTTCTAATGACTTTATCCACGGGGATTTTCAGATTATGGGCCACCATCAGGCTTATCCTCTCGTTGGCTTGGTGAGGGATGAGATGGTCGACGTCGTCGATTGTCAAGTCGTTAAATTCGAGAGCGGCCCGGACAGCTTCGGGCATCTTTGCCACAGCACTCTTGAATACGTTTCGTCCGTTCATGTGAGGGAAATAGCCCTTCCCTTGCAGCATATCTTTGGAAAAAGTGGGTCGATCCTTCGGACTTGGCTTCTCCATCCACAGGTCTTTGACGTATCTTCCGTCAGAGAAAAGATGGGATGATAGAATTCCTCGACCATCATTGTTGTCATTCGGTTCAAGGATGACAGCACCGCCTCCGTCACCGAAGAGAACGGCCATGTCTCTTCCCTCGTCCGAGTAATCGAGGTTTGAGGATTGGACTTCGGCGGCCACAAGCAGAATTTTCTTGTATGTCTGATTCCGGATGTACTGGTCGGCCACCGAGAGAGCATAGATGAATCCTGAGCATTGATTCCTGACATCCAGGGCTCCGATGCCCGGGAGGTCGAGTTTTTCTTGGACGATAACCCCGATTCCGGGAAAATAGTGATCCGGAGACAATGTGGCCGCGATGATAAAATCAATCTCTGATTTATCGATCTTGGCAGCTTTGATAGCTTTCAGGGCGGCTTGATAGGCAAGGTCTGAACTCCCGATTCCTGTGTTCACATGGCGTCTCTCTGTGATGCCCGATCTCTGGCGGATCCACTCATCGGAGGTGTCCATGAGTTTTTCGAGATCAAAATTGGTGATAATATTGTCGGGGACGAAGTGTCCCGTTCCTGTAATTTGGGTGCGAATATTCATCTTAGCGTTGAACAATTATAAAGGATAATCCCCCAAAAATAAAGATGTCTGAATCCAGCAACACGGCCACGCGGCTTGAGAATATGATTCCCTCCTTGACTGAAAACTGGCAATTCACAATTCCTATCTGATAACTGATTGACACTTGACTCTGGAAACAAGAGTGAGTAATATGCTTGTGATTGAGGAAGAATCAGGTTTGAAAAAGTTATTCGTCGTCTCGGTGAGCGTCCTGGCCATCTTCTTTTTCCTTCTGGCCAAAGAAGATGATTCCCTAAAAGTGCGGGCTTCGATAGATCCCAAAAGACTCTCGAGAGGACAGGAGGGGAAGGTTACCCTCAGGTTGAGGATCAAGGATGGGATCGCTATAAATCCGCAGCCCTCCTTCATCATCGAATTCGATCCTTCGGACGAGGTCGTGTTCCCAAAAAACTTTTTTACCGCTTCAGATTTGGAAATAGAGACGGTCGAGGAAAACGGTGAGGAGTACTTGAATCTTGAACAGCCGGTCGAAATCCCCTTCACGATTAACCTCAAGGCGAAGCGAGGAAATCATGTCCTCAACGGCAAGGTGAAGTATTTTGCCAGCTGTAAAGTCGAGGGATGGTGTTTAAAGAGCAGCACGACGTTCTCCGCCTCCTTCTACACGCGGAGCAGTGTTGTCAAGAAGAAAAAATAAGCCCTCTCTTCGTAAACCAGATTTCTCACGCCTGGATTTATCCCCCCTGCGGAGGTCAAGCCCTTTGACTTAAAGCCACTTTTTTTCGAGGTACCAGTCGATGGTTTCTTGGACAGCCTGTTTAAGCGAAAAATGGGGAGAGAAGGACAGCATCTGGGCGGCTTTCTGGACATCGGCCACCCAACAGCGCTCCCTCATATCTTTGACTCTGTAGCGGTTGAAGAGCATCGGTTTTCCGGTTAAACGTCCGAAAAAAGAGCCGATGAAGCCCCCAACCGAGACCAAGGAAAGCGGGAGGCTCACTCTTTTTAAGGCTTTCCCCAAAGCTTCCCCGGAAGCCTCCCCGAATTCATCCCAGCTGTAAGGCTGAGGATCAGCGACATTGATGATCTCCCCACTCTGGAGGTCTTTATGAGCGGCCAAATCCAGGGCTCTTACTAGATCCTTGATATAGCACAGGCTGAGGTGTCTTTTCCGGGAGCGGATACTGGGTAAAATTCCCCTTTTGATGAATTTGAAATAGGCGAGAAAATCTCTGTCCCTGGGACCGAACAGGGCTGTGGCCCTGAGGATAACCAGCGGAAAATCATCCTTGTATTTTAAGGCCTCTTCCTCTCCCTTCAGTTTGCTCTGTCCGTAAGGGGTTATGGGGCGGGCTGGGGAAAGTTCTTTGACTGGCTGGCAGTCCAGAGAAGGACCAGAGGCAGCCAAACTGCTTAAGCAAAGGATTTTTTTAGGATGGAGGTTCTGAGAGACCAGGGTCTGAAAAAGGCTTGCTGTACCAAGTTGATTTACTGTATAATAATCAGCCAAATTCGAAGATAAAGTTAATCCGGCTATATGGAAAACGACGTCGATATCGGAAGGAAGACTAGGAATGTTGAAGAGATTTCCCTCTACGACGTTGATATCGTATCCTTTTAGCCATTTCAGGTTGTTCTGGTCTCTGACTAGGGCAAAGATTTCGACGTCCTTTTTGGCTAATAAGTAATCGATAAGATGACTTCCGACGAATCCTGTGCTTCCGGTAATAAAGGCTTTCATTGATCAGATTTTATGAAAAATTGCCTTCCGAGGTCAAACTGCAGTAAAAAATGGTATACATAAATCCCCAATTCGACTCATGTTTCTTGACATGCTTCTTAAAAGGAGGAGGCGGTGGATCTTTTTGATAAATGCTATGCCTTCACGAGGGCCGAAGAGGCTCAAGAGATGGGAATCTATCCCTATTTCACACCCATCCAGGAAGTGAAGGGAAACCGAGTTATCATCGATAGCAAAGAGATGATCATGGTCGGCTCCAATAACTATCTGGGCCTGATCGACCATCCTCGAGCGATAAAAGCAGCCGAGGAAGCTCTGGAAAGGTACGGAGTAGCCACCTGCGGTTCCAGATTCTTGAACGGGACCCTCGATATCCATATTCAACTGGAGGAAAGGCTGGCCCGGTTCATGAACAAAGAGGCGGCTCTGGCCTTCAGTACAGGTTTCCAGACAAACCTCGGTATCATCTCCACGATCTCCGGAAAAGGGGACGTTATCATCACCGACAGGATGGTTCATGCCAGTATCATCGACGCCTGCCGGCTTTCCTTTGCCAGCGTCCACAAGTATAAACATAATGACATGGATGATCTCGAAAGGATTCTCGCCTCCTTGGACAAGGACATCGGTAAATTGATCGTTGTCGATGGCGTGTTCAGCATGGAAGGTGATTTAGCCTACCTTCCTGGCATTGTGGAGCTCGCCAAAAAATACGACACGAAAGTCTTCGTCGATGATGCCCATGGGATAGGAGTCATGGGCAAGAACGGAAGAGGAACAGCCGAGCACTTCGGCGTCGAGGATGATGTGCATCTGGTTATGGGGACGTTCAGCAAGTCATTCGCCTCTCTCGGCGGCTTCGTGGCCGGCGATAAGAAAGTCATTTCTTACATCAAACATTTTGCCCGGTCGTTGATCTTCAGCGCCAGCATTACTCCGGCATCGGTGGCGACGGTCCTCACCACCCTTGATATCATCCAGGAAGAGCCCGAGAGAAGAGAGAGACTGTGGGAACTCACCAAGAAAATGAAATCTGGATTCCAGGCCATGGGCTATAACACCGGGCCGACAGAGACACCGGTTATCCCGGTGATCATAGGTCATGATGAATTGACCTTCATGCTCTGGCGATTGCTTAGAGAAAGCGGGATTTTTACCAATCCAGTGATCTACCCCGCTGTCCCGAAGGCTCAATCCCTGATCAGAACGAGTTACTCGGCGACCCACAGCGATGAGGAACTAAATATCGTTCTCGAGAGTTTTGAAAAGTGTGGTAAACAGCTAGGTGTCATCAAGTGAATAAAAGTCGGATGAAGAAGGAGTGGAGACGAATGAGCCTATTCGTCTTCCTGATTTGCGCAGTTTTTCTATCCTCAAAGGCAACGAGCCCGATACTTCCTTTAGACGAGGTCAAGGTGGGCATGAAGGGGATAGGAAAGAGTGTTTTTCTAGAAGACAGGATAGAGGAATTCGATGTTGAAATCCTGGGTGTATTACGTAACCTCCGACCGAAAAAAAACATGATTCTCGCCAAGCTCAAAGGAGCAAAACTTGACACGACAGGTGTCGTCCAGGGTATGAGCGGCAGTCCTGTGTACGTGGATGGAAGGCTGATCGGGGCTGTTGCCTACGGCTTCCCTTATGCAAAAGAGGCCATCGCAGGGATTACTCCCGTCGAAGAAATGCTTGATATAACCAAAAAAGAAACCCCAAAATCCATCCTCTTCCCACGAGTCCCTGTGAAGAAGCATCTTACGCTCCAAGAGCTGTTCGAGTTGAATAAAGAATTCTTCCTTTCCAAATCTGCCCTTTACTCCGAAGGGCAGACGTTCGAGCCCCTCAACATCCCCCTCGTCTTCGGTGGGTTCAATTCCAGTGTCTTTGAGCGCGCCAAATCATTTTTTTCTCGGCTGGGATTTTCTCCTGTCATGACCGGATTGTCCGGTCAAGAACAAGAAGCCTTTCCGGTCCCGAATTTGAGCTTGAGAGAGGGAGAGCCCGTGGCTGTCCAGCTCATCAGCGGCGACTTGAGCATGGCGGCTGTAGGGACAGTCTCGTATGTGGACGGCAATCGTATCTTGGCTTTTGGACATCCGGTGTACAACCTAGGAAAAGTCAACTATGCCATGACCAAAGCGAAGGTGATCACAGTCGTTCCTCACCTTGAAGCTTCGTTTAAAGTGGCTCATCCGGAGGCTTTGATCGGCACATTCACCCAGGATCGAACCTCGGGATTAGCCGGGGAGATCGGGAAGATTCCACAGCTCATCCCGATCACTGTCAACACGATTGATACTATCGGTAACAAACAAGAATTTAAGATGAGGGTGATCGACGATCCCATCTTAACGCCGGTTTTGGTGAATTTTTCTCTGGCCAACCTGCTGGAAGAGGAAGGACGGTCGGTAGGGAATCTTTCTCTGAGACTCAAAGGAACGGTCTACTTAGAGAACGGGATGAACGTTCCTCTCGAGGACATGTATTCCGGTCAGTTAAATACTTCGATCGCCAATCTGTCCAGTCTTCTCTCCGCAGTGGTGTATTTCCTCATCAACAATGAATTCACGGACTTAAAAATCCACAGCATCGATCTGGATATTCAGGCTTCCGAAGATATCAGGCTGTCTTATCTCCAGAAAGTATGGTTGGATAAATACGAAGCTAGGCCCGGGGAAAGGATTAACATCAATTTCTTCACTCGGACTGTCAGAGGAGACAGCCAGACTCATGGGGTTAGCATCGAGACTCCTCCTCTTCCTCCAGGATCTGAGTTCCAGCTGGTGATGGCTGATGCGACCTCGATGCGCCAGCTCGAGATGAGCCAGTACAAAGTCGAAGCCTTTGTTCCTCGAAGCTTGAATCAACTCATCAGAATCTTGGGGAACCTGAGGAAGAACAATCGGATTTATTTTAAAGTCATTGCCTCTAAGCCAGGCCTCTTTTTGAAGGGCGAGGAGATGCCCAATCTGCCGCCGTCGATGAAATCCATGTTTACCTCACCCCGTGCGGCGGCTTCGATCCCGACCGAGATCAAGCGCTCAACGATGAGAGAATATCAATACCCTGTTCCTAATGTCTTCAGAGGCCTAGCCGTTATTCCGATAAAAATAAAAGAATAGGAGAGAAAGGGAATGAGAAAGGGCTTACTCATCATTTTTATCACCCTCCTCGCTTTAGCTCAAGCGGCCCTAGGGGTCGTCCCCCGCAAATGGGAGATACGAAACCAGCAGGATTTTTTGAAGGGAAAATTTGATGGCATTTCCGTCTCCGAAGACGGCCAGCTGACTCTTTCTCTGAGAGAAGAGAAAAAGGAAGGACCTCCCGAAGAATTTTTTCTGTCTTCGGTATTTTCTTCTGATGGTACGGCTTATCTTGGGACTGGCCACGGTGGAAAAATCTACAGAATCAGCAGCACAGGCAAGATTGATCTCTATTTCCAGGTCTCCGAGATGGATGTTTACTGTCTTGCCCTTGACAGGAAGGGAATTCTGTATGCGGGGACCTCTCCCAACGGAAAGATTTACAAGATCACTGAACAAGGAAAAGGCGGCCCCTTTTTCAACCCTCCGGAGAAGTACATCTGGGACTTGCTGTTTACAGAAGGAGATGTATTGCTGGCCGCTGTCGGTGAGACGGGCGGCCTGTACGAGATAAACAGCGATGGAGAAGGCCGGCTGTTTTTCAGAGCGGCCCAGAATCACATCCTTTCTTTGAAGAAGGATCAGAGAGGAAATCTTTTAGCCGGAAGCGGCGGAAACGGTCTCCTGTACAGGTTTTCCCGGACGAAAAAGGCCTCCGTCCTGTTTGAATCTCCGTACGAGGAGATTAAGAGCATCGCCCTGGATAATCTGGGAAATATTTTCGTTGCCGCTGGGGGGGCTGTCACAAAGCCAGAGGATGGGGGATTTGTGGCCCTGAAAACCCAAGCTCAAACAGACGTGAGTGTGACTGTGACGCCCTCTAGGACAAAAAAAGAACCCCTTCAGAGAGATGGAGTAAAACAACCCAGCGCTGTGTACCGGGTGAGTTCAGAAGGAATAGCCAAGAGAATGTGGCACTCTGAGGAAGACCTGATCTATTCGTTAATATGGGATGAAAGAAGCAAGAAGCTCATCTTCGGTACTGGGAATAAAGGACGGGTTTACAGTCTTGATAATCAGGGGAAGAGCTCACTTCTTCTCCAGAAGGAATCTGAACAAATCTATTCCCTCATGCTTTATGATTCTAAAATCTACCTTCTCGCCAACAACCCTGCCAGTTTGATTCTCTTGCACTCAGAACAAAGAGATAAGGGCGAGTATGTGAGTCGAGTGTATGATACAGGGACGGTCTCTTCTTGGGGTAGGATCCAGTGGAGAGCCGCCCTTCCTCAAGGGTGTTCTCTCCAGCTTCAGACCCGCAGCGGCAATTCGGATGAACCGAACTCGAGCTGGACAGATTGGTCTCCGCCTTACCAGAAGGCAAGCGGAGAACAGATCCTCAGTGCGAAGGGAAGGTTTATCCAGTTCAAAGTCATCTTTCAGTCACAATCCAGCAAGGCGTCTCCTGTTTTCGAGAAGATCACTCTTTTCTTCCTTCAGGTCAACCTTGAGCCGGTCATCAAAAAACTCCAGGTTCTCCCGCCGAATCAGGTGTTTCTTAAACCCCCCGAGCAAGGGGACATCATTTGGGGAGTGGATCGGGATGTAAGTCCTGCAACCGGTCTGGAAGATCAAGCCAAGCCGATCATGTTAGCCAAGAAGGTTCAGAGAAAGGGATACCAGACTCTGGTCTGGGAGGCTGCCGACGAGAACGGAGACAGGCTTCGATACAACCTTTCTATTCGAAGGGAAGATGAACAGAAATGGAGGACGTTGAAAAGAAACTGGGATGAGACGGTTTTTACCTTCGAGACGTTGAGTTATCCAGACGGTGTTTATTTCATCAAAATCCAGGCTTCGGATGCTCGGTCAAATCCCACGGGTCAGGAATTGACATCTGAAAAAACAAGTTCTCCTTTGACCATCGACAATTCTCTTCCGGTGGTGATAGATTTTCAGGCTGTCAGGGAAAAAAGCACTCTGAACTTGACTTTTTCTACCCAAGATGCGGTGTCCTCCATCGAAGAAGTCCATTACATCATCCATCCTGACACGTGGAAAATTGTGTTCCCCGTCGACGACATCTGTGACTCGAGACGAGAAGACTTCGAGCTGAAAATTGCTCTCCCCGAGGATTCAGATAACCTGGTGACGATTAAGGTCACAGACAGACACGGAAACACCGGAGTTTTCAGATACACCTTCTAACCGACTGATTTCCCGACTTAAAAACAGTTCTTAGGACTCGCTCTTTACTCTTTCCAGGTATTTATCCTCTCTGGTGTCGATGCGGATGACGTCGCCGGTTTTTATGAACTGAGGGACATTGATGGCTATACCTGTTTCGAGAGTGGCCGGTTTGCTGCTGGCCGATTGAGTGGCCCCTTTAAGGAAGGGCTCTGTCTTGACGACTTTAAGGTTCATGGTTTGGGGAGGATTCACCCCCACCGGTCGTCCTTCATGCATTTCTACTGAGAAGACGACGTTGGGAAGGAGGTAGTTCATGCTGTCGCCGATAACCTCCGATGAAAATTTTATCTGCTCGTAGGTCTCGAGATCCATGAAGACGTACGCATCGCCTTCTTGGTAGAGGTATTCCATCTCTTTTTGTTCCAGGTAGGCTCGTTCCACTCGGTCCTTGGAGCGGAACCTATAATCTTGCAGCGTCTGATCCTTCAGGCTGCGCAGTTTGGTCTGCATCAGCGCCTGTCCTTTTCCTGGTGTGACATGAGTCGCTTCGAGGACCTTGTACAGAATACCCTCGATTTTTATCACCATCCCTTTTCTTATTTGTATGGCATTGATCATACTGAACGTCCTCCTTTCAGCGTTCTCTCCTCACGCCGTCGTCAACCTGAATAATATAGGCTTTTACGCCCGTAGATTCCAGCGCCTGGGCTACCTTATCAGCATTATGAGGAGCGTAGGCAAATAGACAGCCGCCTCCGCCCGAGCCGTTGATTTTAGCTCCCAGTGCTCCATGTTGAAGGGCTGTTTTCATCATGGATTCGATTGTCTCCGTCGAAATCTGGAGATAGTCCCGCAGGATTTCGTGCTGGCGGGTTAACAAAAGACCGAACCTGTCGTGGTCGAACACTCCAGCCTTGAAAAGCCTTTCTCCCTCTGCCGTTATCTCTCGGGTGAGGAGGGTTCCTTCGACCAGCCTTTGTTCATCGTGACCGAGATGTCTGATCTCTGTCTGTGTTTTCTCGTCGAGAGGAGATCTCAGGTTGAATTCTTGGTTTTTTTCTTGGATGGCCGAGACACCGCACAGGACCTGATTCTTAATCCGATTCAACAGCCCCGTTGTATCTTTTTTCTCTCCCGAATCAGCCAGGACAAATCGTCCGAGGGGTGATCGGAGTCTGTTGACCCTCACGACGTCCTCAAAATGGATGGCCAGGACTCCGCCCACAGCCGAGGAATAATGATCCATCCTGCCCCCGGGTTCGCTGAATTCAGTCACTTCTGCCTCGAAGCTCAACTCGGCAATCGCCGCCGGGTCAGCGGATCGAATATCTTGGACCGACTCGAGGAGAAATTTTGTCCAGGCTACGACCAAAGCCGAGGAGCTTCCGGTCCCGGAATTTATCGGGATCGACCCGCTGATCAGACAGTCCCAACCGCGATCGAGAAGGATTCCTTTTTTGCGCAGGACATTGACAGTGCTTCTGATGTAATCTCTTTTCTTTTGGTAGGGAATCTCTTGCCGAGGGGCTATAGATATTTCTTCACCGGTATCAGGAAGTTGAACCCGGAGTGATGAATCGTCTCTTTTCCGGCCCTGGATCGAGATCCTCAGGTTGATCGCTGCGGCGATGATCGGGAGGCCGAAATAGTCCTGGTGTTCGCCGAGAAGACATATTCTTCCCGGGGCTGTAACGGTAAGTTCGTTGTTAAGCATTCATTATTTATATATAAAGTCAAAGATGAAAAGTCAAAATCATCTTAGAGGGGGAACCTTAAAAATGGGGATTAGGCCTTGGGCTTGGACATTTCTGTCTAGATTCACGAGCTGACCCCCCTTTTGTTAAACCATTTGATTTTGGTGGATTTTTCCTTTATAAATGACTCGCATCTGGCTAAAAATGGCTGACATCTATTTTTTGGGAACGGGAGGTTCGATAGCCACCGAGGAAAGAGACAACACATCCTTACTCTTGGATACCGAAGGACGATTGATCCTCGTCGACTGCCCGGGGAGTGTGGTCCAGAAGATCAGAAAGCTCGGTTTTGATCCCCGTCACATCAAGACTATCCTCGTGACTCACGTCCATCCAGATCATATCTACGGGCTTCCTTCCTTGGTGCACAGTCTGATGCTGGATGAAGGTCTGATCGAGCTCTATGGTTCGGAGGAGACCCTTCTTTTCTGTCAGGATTTACTGGACCTCTTTCATCTCCGAGATAAAAAGATCAAAACGAGAGTCCGTTTCATCCCGGTCGAGCCAAAAAAGACCATCGAACTGACAGGTTCACTCCGATTTTTCTCTTTCCCTGTTCCTCACGATTCATCCTCTCTTGCTTTTCATTTTCATTTTTCTGGGATCGAAAAAGATATCATCTTATCGGGAGACAGCCCGGTCGACCAGTTTCTGTTTCAACTAGCTTCCAGGGCCGATTACCTGATCCACGACTGCAGTGCTCCCTCACGGTTCTTCGAGCAGTATCCCTCACTGTATAAGATGCACACCCACGCGCTCGATCTAGGACGGCTCTGTCAGGAGGCCGAGGTCCGCTGTCTCATCCCCTGTCATTTCTTCGGAGAGTTGGATTTTTCCCTCTCCGAAATAGAACAGGAAATAAAGAAAAATTACCAAGGGAAGCTAATTATTCCCGAGGATTTTGAGAAAATTCCCGTATGAACGATCTCGATTCCAGATAGGAAGATCAGCCGGTTTTCCGTCTGAATCGAGGAGATAAGGGAAAAATCAGAACATCATGGAGGATTCAGATGAAGGTATTTATGATAATACTTTCCCTCTTTGTGATATCTTGGGTTGTCTCCTGCGGGCCGGAGGCAAAAAAAGAGATGGCTGATCTTGTCTTCCTGAACGGTGTGGTTTGGACGGTTAACCCCGAGCAGCCTCGAGCGGAGGCGGTCGCTATCAAGGGAGAAGAGATCCTCGCCGTCGGATCTTCTGCAGATTTACAAGAACTCATCGGTAAGGAAACAGAGGTCATCGATTTGAAGGGGAGGCTCCTTCTCCCCGGTTTTATCGACAGCCATACCCATTTTCTGGATGGTGGATTTGCTCAATCTCGGGTTCAATTGAGAGAAGCGAAAAGCCGGGAGGATTTCATCGCCAGGATTGGAGAAAGGGCCAGGGAGCTAGGAGAGGGGGAGTGGATTCTCGACGGTGATTGGGACCATCAACAGTTCGACCCTCCGGAGCTTCCGCGCAGGGAGTGGATTGACAGAGTGACACCTCAAAATCCTGTCTGTGTCAACCGTCATGATGGACACATGGTCCTGGCAAACAGTGCGGCCTTGACCTTGGCAGAAATCACCAGTGATACCCCTTCTCCGGACGGCGGCGAAATCATGAAAGACCCGGAGACAGGAGAACCCACAGGCATCTTGAAGGATGCGGCTATAGACCTGCTGAGTCGACATATCCCCGAGCCCTCCATGGAAGAGAGGATCAGGGCGGCAGAAGCGGCCTTGAATCATGCCCGAGAAAAGGGGGTCACATCTGTTCATGATATGGCCTATGTGTCGAATTATGAAGTCTACCAGGAGCTCCTGAAAGAAAATAAGCTTACCGCTCGGCTGACCGTTTATACCCAAATCACAGATGTTGACCGAGTCATCAATCAGGATATTCCCCCTTCTTCGGATGAGGATTTCCTGAAGATTGCCGGGTTGAAAGGGTTTGCTGATGGCTCGCTGGGATCTTCGACGGCTCTTTTTTTCGAACCCTATTCAGACAATCCGGACCAGCGCGGCCTCCTTTATTCCCATATGTACCCAGAGGGCATCATGGAAGAGAGAATCATGAAGGCTGACAGGGCAGGACTACAGGTGGCCGTCCATGCCATCGGGGACAAAGCCAACCACATCATCCTCGATATTTATGAAAAGGCCATCCGAGAAAACAAACCCAGAGACCGGCGGTGGCGGATCGAACATGCTCAGCATCTTCTGCCCGAAGATATGAAAAGGATGGGGCAGCTTCGGGTCATCGCCTCTGTTCAGCCTTATCATGCCATAGACGACGGACGTTGGGCCGAGAAGAAGATCGGGACAGAGCGCTGCCGGACTACGTATGCATTTCATACTCTCTTAGAAGAAGGGGTGATCCTTGCCTGCGGCTCGGATTGGACGGTTGCTCCGCTGGACCCTCTGACCGGGATCTGTGCGGCGGTCACTAGACGCACCCTGGATGGGAAAAATCCAGAGGGGTGGTTTCCTGAACAGAAGATAAGTTTGGAGGAGGCCATAAGAGGGTATACTATCAACGGCGCCTACGCAGAATTCTCGGAGAAAAGTAAAGGATCTGTGGAGAAGGGAAAATGGGCCGATCTTGTGGTCCTCGATCAGAACCTTTTCGAAATCTCTCCGGAGAAAATCCCACAGACACGAGTGATGATGACTGTTTTGAACGGGAGTATTATCTTCAAGCGCTAGATGTGATCGATGATTTTTCTAGACATTGGTTTATTGATCCTTTCCTTTGCCGTCCTCTTCAAATGCGCCGATTTCTTCATCACCGGGGCTGTCGGGATCGCCAAGGTGACGCGAATCCCGAAGATGATCGTCGGTATCGTGCTCGTCGGTTTAGCCACCACAGCCCCAGAGTTCGGAGTTTCCATCCAAGCCGCTTTTCTGGGTCATCCCGAGATTGCCCTGGGCAACGCTATAGGTTCCGTCATCTGTGATGATGGTGTGGCACTGCCCTTGGCCGCGATACTCTCGGCGACGGTGATACTGGTCAACTGTCGATTGCTCCAGATGGCTGGTCTTTTCCTTCTTTCTATCGACATCTTGGCCTATCTCCTGGCCAGGAATGGGACGATCGGCCGCGTCGAGGGTGGGATTTTTGTTCTCACCCTAAGCCTTTATTTTATAATCATCATCAAGAAAAGACGCGTGTCTACCGGTGGCCAACAAAACCAGCGTCAGGAGGAAGAAAAGGCCCATTCTCGGTCGCAGAAGATCTCTCTTCTGAAGAAACCCGTTTTTTTATTCATCGCCGGCAGCTGTGGTGTCATCCTGGCCAGTCGAGCCGTCATCTGGGCCTCGATCAGCATCGCCAGACATTTTTCCCTATCCGAAACCCTAATCGGGCTGACGATCATCGCCATCGGTACATCTCTGCCCGAAATCAGCACCTGTATCACCGCTGCGAGGAAAGGAGAGGGGGAAATCGCGGTCGGTGATATCATCGGGGCCGACATCCTTAACATCCTTTGGATCATCGGTGTTTCCTCGATCGTCAACCCCATCCAGGTCGATCTGGAGGTCATCAACTTCAGTTTTCCTTTTATGATTCTCATCGTTGTCGTTATGCTGGTGAGCATGCGTCTGGGATGCCGGTTGACCAAGCTGAAAGGTGTTTTACTCCTCGGGCTGTACGGACTCTATCTCGTCTTGACCTTGAAATTCTTCATCTGAGTTTAACTTAGAAATATTCCTATTATGAGATGATTATCCACCTCTCTCGGTATCCTTTTCTTGTGAATCGAAAGGTATGATTTCTCCCTAGAAAACTCCGACATTCTTTCCAAAAATTATTTCATTTTGACTGTTGTTTTCAAAAAAGATATTTGTTAAACTGTCCGTCTTTCATCCGAGGAGGATACGATGAATATCGGGGTGATAAACGAAAGCGGCAAGATCGAAAATCGCGTCAGCTTGAGTCCCAGCAGTATCTCTCTTTTGGTGGATAAAGGGTTTACTATCTATGTCCAAGCCGGCGCCGGGTTGAAATCTGGTTACACCAACGAGGAGTATGTTGCCCAGGGGGCTGAGATTGTTTTTACCAAAGATGAGGTGTTCGGCCGTTCTGATGTTGTCCTCAATATTTCTCCCCTCGATCAGGAGGAATGTGATTTGACAAGGGAGAAG
>CAYGBF010000224.1:0-3764 GCA_964348035.1 uncultured Eubacteriales bacterium
CATCTGGAGATGATCATCCTGACTGAAATCCCGATGAAGGAGGATATTGATTTTGAACTTCAGGATTATGAACACCTGCTGAAAACCGCCCAGCCCGATAAGAAATCCTCAGTTTTGGTTGAGGATTTCGATATCGCGCAGATCTACTACACGAGCGGAACGACCGGAAGGCCTAAAGGAGTCATCCTCACCCACCGGAACAACCTTGTCCACGCTGAGGGGGCCATCAAAGAGCTCGGACTGACAGAAGATGATCACTGGCTGCATGTCTCGCCGCTGTTCCACCTGGCAGATGCCTGGGCTGTCTGGCCCATCACTCAGGCAGCCGGAACCCATGTCGTGATCCCCAGATTTGAACCTAAGCTGGTCTTGGAAACCATCCAAAACCACCGTATCTCGCTGAGCAATTTTATCCCCACCATGCTGAATATCTTAGTGAATGTTCCAGGAGTGAGGAGTCATGATTTTCGTTCGTTGAGGATGATTCTCAGCGGTGGGGCGCCGATCGCTGAAGAAGTGGTCAGGAAGGTGATTGATACCTTCGGTTGCGAATATATTCAGACCTATGGCCTGACAGAAACAAGCCCCTTTTTGACCATGTCTATCTTGAGAGATGATATGTTGAGCCTTCCATTCGAGGAAAGACTGAAATACATGGTGACAACAGGAAGACCTTTTCACAACGTGTCTCTCAAGGTGGTCAGAGACGACAGGACAGAGGTTCAGCCTGATGAAAAGGAGGTGGGAGAGATCGTGGTCAAAGGCGAGACAATAACCCCAGGCTACTGGCGTTTGCCAGAGGAGACATCCAGACGCATCGTTGACGGCTGGTTCCACACCAGAGACCTGGCTGTTGTCAATCCCGAAGGTTACGTCACTATTGTGGATCGGAAGGATGATATGATCATCACCGGCGGTGAGAAGGTCTACTCCATCGAAGTGGAGAATGTCCTGTATTCTCATCCGAAGATCCTGGAGGCGGCCGTGATCGGGTTGGAGGACCCTGTTTGGGGAGAGAGAGTGTCGGCCGTGGTCGTCAGGAAGAAGAAAAACCTAGCCGAGGAAGATGTGATCCAGTTCTGTAGGGAACGCCTTGCTCATTTCAAGGCCCCCAAGCGCGTGTTTTTTACCAGTGAATTGCCCAAAACAGGATCAGCCAAAATATACAAGTATAAGCTGCGCCAGATGCATAAAAATCAACTCAAACATGAAAAAGTGAAAAAAAAGTAAAACGGATATTTAAATTCTTGTTCTTGGTTTATCCGTCCTGGATTATTTGAGTAAGGTTAATTGGCAAAATACCCGAGACGATGGATAACCTTATAATCCCTGTCTTTGACACGAACATCTATGGACTTGAATTTTCCCTCGGATACATAGTCTTTGGGAGCATAGTACAGGAGATAATAATTCTCGGATGAGTTGATGGCTTTCTGGAAGAGTGAATGCGGATTGGCAGAACTGGCCATAAACCCACCGCTGGCTCTGGCCATTTCTGTAAAGGCGGCATACACATCCGTCGAACTCTCTTGGAAGTATACCCCAGGCACGTGCTCACGCGGCCGGCTGATAAACAGGAAATGGATGGATGTTGCGGCATCGGCGTAGGCTTGCTTGACTCGTTCTATGTCAATGTCTGTCTCTACTCGGTTGTGGAATTTCACGATATCGGCGATGAAAAATGATATATTCTCACTATCTTGACCACCCTCCTCGCCTCCGGTATCATCGTAAGTGCCGGCAAGTTGGGTCAATATTCTCTGGTCAATCTGGGGGATGAATTCTCTCTGATAAAAAACGAAGACGTATTTCTGTCCTTCCTGATTTTTTAAATGTTTGGCAAGGTCGAGCATCTTCAGTTCATCGATTTTCCTCAGAGTCTCCATCTTTTGCAGATGAGCTGTATACCGGGCCAGAGTTGGCATGATCCCTGACGCCCTCGTGACTTCGAAGTCGCCGGTCTCCGAATCCAGGAATGTCCTTCCCACTTCACGATTTGGAGATAGTAGCGCAGACAGGGTTCTTGCCAGGCCTTCAAGCTCTTTCATTGACTCGCGGTATTCGGCATCTCCGATCATCGTATCCCTTCTTATCAGGTTCTTCAGGTCTTTGGCCACCCTTTCTTTCGGCTTCCTTTGAAGGCTTTCTTTTTTTAGCCTGTATGTCTTGAGAGATGTGATGACGAACAGATTATCGCCGGGAAGATAGACATTCTGTATGAAGTGGTCAATCGCCTCATTCATCTTGGCTGAGTAATCTGATATCTCGAAGAAGAGATAGAAGTTTCTCGACGTTTCCGGCATGAATCTTTTCTTTTCATCGCTTCTCTCGATGGTCCTCTTCTTGACGAGGTAGACAGCCTCGATTTTCTGAGGAATGCCGTTCTCGAACACCTCAAAGTCTTCGATAGTCAGGTTATCGATGAATTCGTCGTCTTTGAACACTCTGACCGGGACCTCGACGTTGACGACGAGAGACTGTTCGATGAATGATTTTTGGGATTCCTGTTGGGAAAAGACAGAGATGCTCAGTAATATCACAGTCAAGATAAGAAGATTTTTTTTCATTTTGGTCTCCTGTCACAAAACACTGTTTGAGGCTGACATGGGGAAACAAAATCTCGTTTATGTTGAGTTTTCATATAGTTTAATTGTAAATCCCCATCGATAAAACAGCAAGTCATATCCACATGAGAATTAAGCAAATATGATTCCTCCTGCCCCTCATAGCTGGGCTTTGTTAAGAGCGGCTTGTTTTCTCCACAGGTAATAGACAGGGATGCCGATGATTGTGAACCCTAATCCGGCCAAAGATTCTACCGGTCTTTCGATCAACGTGTTCAGCAGAATCCCCGTGGAAGCGATGATGAAGACGGCCGGAACGACTGGGTAACCCCATGTTTTATAAGGCCGGGGCAGGTCGGGAGACTTTTTCCTGAGGGTGAAAACAGAGAAAGCCGTCAATATGTAGAAGAGAACTGTGACAAAGACAACGTAGGTAAAAAGCTGTTCAAAGGATCCGGATAAGGCAAGAAGACAGGACCAGATCGTCTGGATGAGGAGGGCAAAAGCAGGCGTCTTAAAATGGGTGTGGACTCTGGCCGCGTTTTTGAAAAAGAGTCCATCCACAGCCATGGCATAGATGACACGGGCTCCGACAAAGATCGCTCCGTTCAGGGCTCCGAAGACAGATATGAGCACAGCTGCAGACAGGAATCCTGCGGAAAGGCTTCCGTAGAGAGCGGTGGTCGCTTTTTCAGCAATCCTGACGACTCCCGCCATTTGATCGATCGGAAGGGCGATGAAATAGACATAATTCGTCAGGACATACAGGATGGTGATGATCAGAGTCCCGCCGATTAGAGAAAAAGTCAGATTGCGTTCGGGATTCTTGATTTCCCCAGAAGCGTAGGTGATATTATTCCAGCCATCGAAGGCCCACGTGATTGCCACGAGAGCAACGCCAAACCCGATGATCAGCTGCCCCAAGCTCAATCCTGATGGATTGAGAGCAAAATCCACGGCCGTTTTCCCATGAAGGGTCAGACCGGCGACAATCAGGGCAAGAAGTGTTCCCAATTTTATCACTGTCAGGACATTCTGGATCATTTTTCCGAACACGACACCGATGTAATTGAAAGCCGATAACAGGATAATGATGATAACAGCGACGATCTGCCCCATAGAAAGCGTGTACGGGAGTGTCTTACCAAACAGATTTATTCCGGCAGAAAAAACAGACACTTTTGTCGATAACGGAGGGAA
>CAYGBF010000225.1:0-14645 GCA_964348035.1 uncultured Eubacteriales bacterium
GAATGACATTATCATATTGACAAAGACAAGGGATAGAGATAGGATTTTTTGGTCAGATGATAAGAAGGACCGTGCTAGACGGGGAGCTAGCGGTGCCCTGTCGCCCACAATCCGCTACAGTGGGGTCGAATTCCCTGCCGAGGCTGCGCTTTGTCTGGTCTGTGTCTCGGTAAGTGGTGTTGAAGGCTAGGGCCCTGTGCAAAGAGCTCTCTGTGAACTCCGTCAGGACCGGGAGGTAGCAGCGGTAACAGTGGAGTCTCTTGTGCTGCAGGTTAGCCTTACCTGAGCTAACTGCCGTGATAACGCAGGTAAGGGGTTGTCGGAGCCGGGTGCACGGTCTTTATTAAGCTAAAAGACTGTGAGCCTTCCTGATCTTTTTCCTGACTGAAACGCCGTAGGGACAGGCTTTCTCGCACTCTCCACAATCTCGACAGGCGAGGGCTGTCTGGTCCGGTCTAATCCTGGAATAGGTCTGGGCAGCAGTATCCCGTTTTTCGTAGTTTTCGTAATAGACCAAGCTGTGCAGGATGGACGTTGTGAAAATCTGGGAGGGACATACCTGCTCACACCGACCGCAGAGATGACAATAATCCTCGGAATTTTCCAGGACATACCGGTAGAGGTTCTGTCTTTCCCTCCTGGTCAGGAGTCGGCCGACGACGGCCAGGTCTTCCTCCAGCTGGCTGAACGTCAGTATCTCGGTCACGACAGAAGAGATGTTCTGGTTTTCAAGAGCCCATTTCAGCATAGCCTGGAAGAGGGAAGTATCTCCTGTTTTATACCGATCAAGGTTCTGTCTCTTTCCTCCAACCTTGAGTGTTTTCATGGCAATGACACCCACATCCTTTGACTTCGCCAGGGCGGTGAGCTGCCGGATGCCGCTGATTCCTGGGTAATCATCGTAAGTCTCGATTTTCTCTTCTTTTTCTTGGATATCGAAAACGTTGTAACCGAGGAGGACCAGGTCATAAAAACCGCATTCCACAGCCTTCTGGATGACCTTAAGGTGATTGGTGTGACAGGACAGGCCTCGAAACCTGTATTTTCCCTGCTCCTTCAATGTCTCGTAAGCATTGATAATCCGCTCGTCGGTCAGGTTATTTTCATCCTTGACACCATGGATGAGGAGAACATCGATGTAATCTGTGTTTAACCTCTGGAGGCTGCTGTTGGCGCGGTCGATGATGCTCTGTTCGTCCCAATCTCCCCTCAAGTGAAACTTGGTCCCGACATAAACCTTATCCCGTCCCACCTCTTTTAACAGGCGACCGATCTGCCTCTCGCTGTTTCCTCTTTGGTAGGTTTCAGAAGTATCGATATAATTGACGCCCCGTTCGAAGGCCTGCATCATGATCGCCCAATCCGGTACTGGACTTCCTCCCAGCGAGATTTCGGAGATGTGCAGATTCGTCCTTCCCAGACGTCGGTAAAACATCTCGCCCTTCTTCACCCGATTTTTCTTTTCCTCAGCAAGGGCCGAATCATAAGCGGTAAGGGTGGTGGCTAATGTCCCGCAGAAGATGCTTTTGAGGAATGTTCTTCGGCTGTCTTTCTCTTTTCTCATCTTGTGTTTTTCCATGCTCAGAAGTTTTTCACGACTGAAAAAGGTCCAATTTTTCGAGTATTTTGTCTATTTTTTGTTGCTCGGGCTCTTCTAGAGGAAGAAGCGGAAGACGAGGCTCCCCGCCGAAGAAACCCACGGCATCAAGCGCATATTTAATGGCCGGAATACCCCAAAGTTGAGTCAACGCTTTATTGAGTGGAATCAATTTGACTTGAAGCTTGCGGGCCTCCTCGATATGCCCAGCCAAAAAAAGCTTGTAGAGTTGAGCACACTCCCCCGGAGCAACGGCCGCCAGAGCCAGGATGCCTCCCTTAGCTCCCATGCTCAGGCCTGAAAGGATAATACTTCCTGCCCCGAGAAGAAAACTGAAGTCTGGGGCTACCTTCGGGACAAGCTCGGACATAAACGCCAGGTTTCCAGAGCTGTCCTTCATGCCCACGATGTTGGGATGCTGGGACAGCTCGAAGATGAGCTCTGTGTCCACTGATATTCCTGTGTGTTGAGGGATATGATAGATAAGGATCGGGACTTGGGATGAATCTGCAATCGTTAAATAATACGTTTTTAGAGCCTCGCGGTTGAGCTGTCGCTTGTAATAACTCGGGGTGCGGACGAGGGCTGCGTCGATCTCATGACGGGCCAGGCGGTTGGTGAATTCAGAGGTGAGCTTGGCCGACTCTTTGGCTGTGCCGACAATAACCTGCCGTCCCGGAGCTGTATACTCCTTGGCCTTCTGAACAAACGTCTCTGATTCCTGATCGGTCAAATACAGCGCCTCTCCCGATGATCCGAGGATGACGTAGCCCGCAAGATCAAAGGAGTTGTATTCGAGGATGTTCTGTTTGAGTTTTTCTAGAGAGATCTCTTCCTCGATAAAAGGAGTAGTTAGAGCGGCAAAAACTCCTTTAAACTCTTTGGCCATTCCGGTTTCCTTTCTTTATCCGGTGTATTGACGTCTTTTGTAAACTAATTGAAGAAGACACTAGGGAAAGTTAACTGTCGACAAATCAGTCTTTTTCCTCAATCTGTTTTAGATAATCGTCGTCAAAACCAAAATAATGGGCGATTTCATGGATAACAACATCCCTGATTCTATCTCTCATCTCTTCCTCAGAACGAGATATATTCTCGATAGGCTCTTGGTATACGGAAATGACAACAGGCGGAAGATTCCCGGAGATAGGTCCTTGATGGCGGTAGGGAACTCCATGGAAAAGGCCGAGAAGCTGATTCGGATGGGTCATTCCCAAACTCCTCAGGATTTCCGGTGAAGCCCTCATCTCGACAAGAATGGCGATGTTTTTAAGACGAACTTTGAACTCCTGCGGGAGACTGGCCACAGTTTCTTCAACCAGTTTTTCAAACGACTCTAGCTTCAATACCCTATCTCTCGATCCCGTCTCTTGCCCTGACACCCTTGTTATAATAATGCTTTTTTGCTTTCATCTCTGTCACCAAGTCTGCTCTCTTCATGAAGGAAGAAGGCGCGAACCTTCCTGTCAGGATGACTTCGACCTCTTCGGGTTTTTGATCCAGGAATGAAAGCACATCTTTCTCGGTGAGAAGGTTGAACTCGATGGCCACGTTGATCTCATCCAGGATGACGATTTTATAGATCTTGGAGAGCATCGCCTCCAGACATTTTTTCAGCCCTCTCTTGGCCCTTTTCCTGTCTTCTTCATCCGGGTTTCTGGTCACATGGAGGAAGCTTTTTCGTCCGAACTGCTCGATCTTGATAAGAGGCGATATTTTTTTAGCCGCCAAAAGTTCTCCGTACAACTGTCCTTTGAGGAATTGACCGATGTATGTTCGCATCCCGTGTCCTGCTGCCCGAAGAGCCAAACCGAGAGCGGCCGTAGTCTTTCCCTTGCCCTTTCCGGTGTAGACCTGGATGTAGCCTTTGCGATCGCGTTTCGGTTTGGGTAATGTTTCTTTTTTCAACGTTTTATCTTCTTTTAAAATCATACTAACTATATTTCAATCCAACCGGCGAGTCAACTAGAATGGACTTTTGGGGTCAGTCTTTGAATCGGGACAATTAAAATTTTCAAATCAAAGGACTTATGTTATAATCTGCCCCATGTTAGACCCCAGGTATGTTATCGATAATGCAGATTTTGTCATAAAAAAAACTAAAGCCCGCGGAGTGGATATCGACCTGGAAGAGTTTTTCACCCTGTATCAACAGAAGAAGGATTTCCTGCAGAAGGTTGAACAGCTCCGTCATGAGAGGAATAGGACCTCCCAGCTCATCGGCCAGATGAAAAAGGAGGGAAAAGACGCTTCCTCACACATCGCGGGGATGAAAAAGGTCAATCAAGAGATTAAACGCCTTGAGGATGAATTCAAGGGCATCGACGAGAAAATTGAGCTCAGTCTCCTGGGCATCCCCAACCTTACCCATGAGTCCGTCCCAGAAGGCAAGGATTCTGAAGGCAACGTTGAAGTCCGAAGATTCGGCGAAAAGCCCCGATTTCCCTTCGCCCCGAAACCTCACTGGGAAATCGGAAGGAAGCTCGGGATTTTGGACTTTGACCGGGCAGCAAGGATCGCTGGGTCTCGATTTGCCGTTTATTTTGGAGCTGGCGCCCTGTTGGAACGGGCCCTGATTAACTTCATGTTGGACATCCATACCAGGGAGAAAGGATACAAGGAAGTCCTTCCCCCTTTCATCGCCAACAAGGCCAGCCTGGTAGGAACGGGCAATTTGCCCAAGTTTGAAAACGATCTTTTCAAGTTGCGGGGCTACCCTTGGTATATGATTCCCACTGCAGAAGTCCCCCTGACCAACCTGCACCGCGAGGAAATCCTTGATCCGGGCTCTTTACCGCAGAGATTTGTGGCCTACACCCCCTGTTTTCGAAGCGAGGCCGGTTCTTACGGTAAGGATATTAGGGGGCTGATCCGTCAGCACCAGTTCAACAAAGTCGAACTCATGACCTTTTCTCTTCCTGAACATTCTTATGATGAGCTGGAACGGATGACCGTGGATGCCGAGGAAGTGTTGAAACGGTTGGGCTTGCACTACCGAGTGGTTGTGCTCTGTACGGCAGATATCGGGTTTGCTGGAGCCAAAACCTATGACTTGGAACTCTGGATGCCTCACCGGAAGAAATACCTCGAGATTTCTTCCTGCACGAACTGCGAGGATTTTCAGGCTAAGCGAGCCAATATTCGTTTTCGCCGTGGAGCTAAATCGAAACCGGAATTTGCCCATACTCTGAACGGTTCCGGAGTGGCCGTGGGGAGGACGGTGAGTGCGATCCTCGAGAGCTTCCAGCATGAGGACGGATCCGTCATCATCCCGAAGGCGTTGCAGGCCTACATGGACGGCCGGGAAAAAATTACCTAATCAATACGACTTGCCACCATCCGACAACAGCGATAGAATAAACAGAGCTTGGAGGGATGGCCGAGTGGTTTAAGGCGGCGGTCTTGAAAATCGCTTCCCGAGCAATCGGGACGGGGGTTCGAATCCCTCTCCCTCCGTTTCCTCGAATATTAAGGATTTTGCCTCTCTTCTGAAAAGTGTTAAAATAGCTGTGCTCTCACCTTTGCTGCGGAGAGGTGCTGGAGTGGCTGATCAGGGTCGCCTGCTAAGCGACTGTCTCGGTTATAGCCGGGACCGTGGGTTCGAATCCCACCCTCTCCGCCAGATTAAAAATCACCTCTGCCGTTTAACAGGGAACTCGGGTTATGTGGCTGATTATATAGAATCTAATATTTAATTTCAGTTTCTACAGTAAAAAATTTATAGTTGTCGTAGACGACCTCAACCTTGTATTTCGTGTATTTCGTTCCTGATATGGTCACCAGTTTTTCTTCTATGTACTGCCGGCTGGGAAACCTGATTCCTTTTTTCTCCACCCCGTACACTGCCCCCCAGGCTATGATCCTTTTCAAATCTCCAGCCCGAGAATCAACTTTGTCCTCGAAACCTTTGATCGATCTTTGATCCCATTCAATCTTGAGAATGCTGTAATTTTCTCCGTCAACCCAGATCCTGCCAAAGCTGTAGTTGTCTTCCCGAATCGAACTGGGGGAGGCGCTGATGATCAAAGTTTTTCGTCCCTCCACGGTATCCTCTCCGGTTATCTCGTAACTGAAATGATTTTGCCAGTATTGGCTCAAAAACCCGACTGGACCGTAAACTACGTATTTCACCAAAATTCTCTGAAGCTTCAGTTCTGCGTTTTCCTGATGCTTTTTCTTTCCGTCTTCTTTGAGCAAGATTCTTTTTTCGACAGGATCTTTCTCCTTTTTTATCAGCTGGTAATCATACAGGTAAGTCTTTTGCTTATTTTTTTTCTGTTTTAGCTCTGTAAGCAATACAGGAAGTGAGGCTCCCTCCATTCTTTTATAAACACTTCTTTTATCATAGAGGTAGACATTCTCCACGATGCTTTCATGACAGACAAAATTAAAAACAGCTTTCTTGACACCTTCGCAGTATTCTCCTGTTTTTTTTAGAATGTCTAAGAGTCTTTGCTTTTCTGCGGAGATGCTTTTTTCTTGGGTGAAGGAAAAGATCAGCTGGGTTGATATGAGGAGAGTCACGAAAAAGAGTACTTTCGATTTCATGATTCTCTCAATAATAAGATAATATTTATGGCCACTAAAATCAAATCGGGAAAATGGAGTTAGACCAGGGAAAGCAATCTATTTTTCTTTATCTCTCTTCCAAACTCTGGCTGAAGGAAAGGAGAGTACCGACAATTTCATCGTGGGTCAGGCTGGAATCATCCTGGGGAGAAACGACGATCCTGAAATCGAAGAAAGGACAGTTCCCATCATACCACTGGTAGGTGAGGGGCCTTTGCTGTTCCTCTCTCTTTATGGCCTCTTTCTCGCTCAACAAAGCTCCCAGACCACGGAGGTTGACGCCCTTTTCAGGGTCGACACCGAGGATGTATTTTTTGTCCCCGAAATTGGTCATCAAGAACGTAAAGCCTTCTTCAAGAGTAGGATTCTGCCGGTCCCTCCGCGCCCATTCCTTCATGAGATAACTGCGCGGGTTTCTGGCGATCAATCCCTCACTTTTTTTCGCCCCCTCTCCTTCGGATAAGGGCAGTGTGAGGCTAACGATCAAGGAGCGCTGAAGATCTGAGACGTAGTGGAAGTAGTCTTTCTCCGCATGTCTCATGGCTCTCTCGTACCGGTCAATCCCGGAGAAAAGCAGGCGGTTCTGCATGATATTGTAACCTTCATGGGCTTTGGAATACAGAAACCTCATGAATTTTAAACCCTCTTCAATCCTCGCTAGGTTGACCTCTTCATCCTCGGCCTTCTTAATCCGCCTGAAAAGCCCGCGGAGGATGGAATAGGGAGTAGAAGCCAGGTCAAGGTTTTTAGGCAATGAAGCCGAATCCACCATTTTCGTATAACGGGCTATTGAGTCCATGGCCGAATCGACTTCTCCCAATTCTAAAAGTTTAAGAGCTAAGAAAACCGAGGCCACCGCGTCAAAATCGGGAAAAGGATGGGTAAGGATACGCAGTTTGAAAGAGCCCCTTTCCTGAGACAAGATCTCATTTCTTTTGATATGATCGAGGACGAGTGAGGGGGATTTTACGATCAATGAGGCGGCACATTCGACATCGGCCTC
This sequence comes from uncultured Eubacteriales bacterium, assembly GCA_964348035.1. GTDB lineage: Bacteria > Acidobacteriota > Aminicenantia > Aminicenantales > Aminicenantaceae > CAYFXE01. The sequence goes on from CAYGBF010000225.1 coordinate 7,170, forward strand.
AGGATGGTGATGGTCGATAATCCCAGGGACAGTCCTCATCCCGACGTCGACAGCTAAAGTGTTCTCCTCTGGCTCCAGGACCGTGCCGTAGGGGACGAATTGACAATCGATCTGAATCTTATCGAGAATCATCACAACTTAACTTTTTCATCCTGAACTCGGTTTTTGCCTGGTTTCCAAATAGCGAACAATCTTAGCACTTCCTGAGGGAAAAGGGAACCGCCGGAGGCCTTTGAGGGTAACCCACCGATGTCTGTCTTTTTCGAGACGGGGAGATGTCTCCAGCCGACATTCGTAGGCATAAAGTGTCACCTGGAATTGGGTGTACGCATGCCGGACTTTTGTCAGGAAATTTGCCTCACCGACTTTTGCTCCCAGCTCTTCCTGGATCTCCCGGTCAAGAGCTCGAGGGCGCGATTCGCTCCTTTCTCTTTTCCCTCCCGGAAACTCCCAGAGATCCCCGAACAGCCCCTGGGATGGCCTCTTCTGGATCAAATATCTTCCGTTGCGCTCGATGATGGCAACGACCGCCTCAATCTTTTGTGTCCTTCGTTTTTGCGGCGGCGGGATGATCTCCTGTTCACCAGCCTCGTAGGCCTGACAGAATTCCATAATAGGGCAGAGAAGACAGAGCGGGTTCCGGGGCTTACAGACCAAAGCTCCGAGTTCCATCAAAGCCTGATTGAACCGGCTCGAATTCTTCTTAGGGATGAGCGGTTTAAGGATATTCAAGAAGATATTCTCTCCTGGTGGTTGTCTTCCCTTCATCTTCATAACCCGCATCAAGACCCGGCGGACATTCGCATCTACGACTGGATAAGGTAGATTAAAAGCGAAGCTGAGCAAGGCCGCGGTTGTGTAGGAACCTAGACCGGGAAGTTTTCTCAGCCGATCATAATCCGATGGGATCCGTCCTCTATACTCATCCCAGATGATCTGCGAAGATTTGTGAAGGTTTTTCGCTCTCTGGTAATACCCCAGACCTTCCCAGGCCTTGAGGACCTTCTGCAGAGGGGCTTGACTTAAGGCCTTGACATCGGGAAACAGCTTCATCCATCTCTGGTAATAAGGGATGACGGCGGCCACAGTCGTCTGCTGGAGCATGATCTCCGAGACCCAGATTTTGTACGGATCCTCGGTCTGCCGCCAAGGAAGATTTCTGCGGTGAGTCCGATACCAGCGGACCAATTTTTCCCGGAATTCGGCGTTTTTTTCCTTCATACGCCTCATTATTTCAAGATTATCTTGTATAACATGTTTCGATACGCTTTGGCAAAATAATCAAAACATTTTTTTCTTCTCTTGACAACAGGAGCAATCTTATATATTTTTTCTATGCGATTTAGAAGAGGGAAAGAAAAGACACCACCTGCGAATGGTCATCCATCTGCCGCCAGGCGGAAAAGGAATTTTTCTTCATAAAAATGGAAAAGATCGGTAAGTACGAGATCATCGGTATTCTCGGCAAAGGCGCCATGGGGATCGTTTACAAGGCCAAGGATCCCGATATAAGCCGCGAAGTGGCCATCAAAACCATCCGCTTCGACCTCATCTCGGAAGAGTCTGAAAAAGAAGACCTGATGAAGAGATTCATCCGGGAGGCACAGGCAGCCGGAAAACTGCAGCACCCCCATATCATTACTGTCTATGATGTGGGGCGAGAAGAAGACCTAACGTACATCGTGATGCAGTACATCGAGGGCCAGAGTCTCCAGGCTAAGATTGCTGCCCACGAGGAGTATTCAATCGGAGATATCATCACCATGATGAACAACCTGTGCAGTGCCTTGGATTATGCCCACGAGAACGGGGTTATCCACCGGGATATCAAACCAGCCAACATTTTAATCGACGAGCAGGGGAAACCTTTTCTCGTGGATTTTGGTGTGGCCAGAGTGGAGACATCGACACTGACACAGACAGGGACCACTGTCGGGACACCGAGCTACATGTCCCCCGAGCAGGTCATGGGCAAGCAATCGGATAAACGCTCCGATATTTTTTCTCTCGGTGTTATCCTGTATGAACTCATAACGGGTAAGCGCCCTTTTTTGGGGGACAACATCACGACAGTAATCTACAAAATCGTCAACGAAGAACCTGCCCATCCGTCCGAGCTGAAAAAGAACCTGCCGGCTGGGTTTGAGCAGGTCATCCTCAAATCCTTAGCCAAAAATCCAGACGACCGGTATTCCAGCTGTCAGGAGTTTGCCGCAGACTTGAAAGCCCTGAGTCCACTCTCCCAAAAAACCATCACCCTCGGACTCTCGACCGAAGAACTATTAGGAATGAAAAAGCCGAGGGGTAGGAAACCCGCCCTCATAGTTGGGTTGATCTTGGCGGCTGTGATCGTAATCGGCGGCGGGATCGGTTATTATCTTATCAAGAATAGGACCACACCGACGAGTCCTTCGGCGAAAAAACAAGAAATGACGGTCAAGGGTCCGCAGCAGTCTTCTCAATCAGAGGCGGTTGTCCCCAAGGCTCAAGCTTCAGACATCGACCGGATGAAAGATCTCCTTGATAAAAAGGATTACGATGAGGTGATTAAGCAAGGCGAAGAGATGCTGGCCAAGGGAATAGATGACGTAAAGGTCAAGGAATACGTGGATTCAGCGAAGAAGGGGCTGGAGGATCAGAAAACCATCGCCAAAGACCTCGCCGCGGGCATCCAAAGCTATAACCAGGGAAATTACGTTCAGTGTAAGGTCATCATGAACCGCATCTTGAGGATCGATAAAGACCACCGAGAAGCTAGGCGGTACCTCTACCTGGCAGATACAGCCCAATCAAAACAGGAAATAATTCAGATTGTCGAACGCCAAAGACAGGCCGAAGAAGAAAAAGATCTCTTGGCCCTCCTCAGTGACATCGGTTCTGAGGCCTATTCAAATCAAAAGAAAGAAGATGCGGTCCTCCTTTTCAATTATTATGACGAGATAAAATCGGTGGTTTCCAACATCTCTGTCAATTTCAAGGATGGACGGAATGCGGAGGCTGAATTTTCCCACATCCTGACGGCTGTCTACAAAAAGACCGGTCAGCGCAGGGTGGTCTCCGAAGGGATTAAGACCTGGATTTTTAAAAAACAAGGTAACGTCTGGAAAATTATCGGCATAAAATAGTATAATATGCCCAAGGAGAGAAGAGGAATGGTTAGGAAGACGTTTCTCAGAGTAACTCTGCTCATCGGCATTTCTCTTCTTTTCGCCATATTCACAGCTTTTCAGGACTCTCCCCAAAAAATAAAGGTCGTGGTGGATAACGCCAGTATCAAGGCGACTCCAGAGATCGGAGGAAAAACGATTGCCAGGATTCCTCTGGATACAATCCTGGACACAGAGGAAAAACAGGGCGAGTGGTACAAAGTCTCGATGGACAATGAGGGAGTCCAGATTTCGGGTTTCATCCACGAAATGCTGGTGGCGGCTTTCACCGAGGAACAAGTCGATGTCGGCGAAGTTGCTCCGTCGACCCGGCCTGAAATGACTCAACCCGAGCTCGTGGCCGAAATCGTACTCAGGATGGAAAACAGCAAGAAATTTGTCCGGCAGGAAGAGGATTTTGGCCAGGCCCTCGAGGCTCTAAAACCTCTAATAGCCAGGGTTTTTAACGTAACGGACAACCAAAGACAGAAAGAACTGGCAACCGAGATTTATCTGTGGACTGGTCTGGCCTACACCGGGAAAGGAGACGACCTCACGGCTTTAAGAGAACTGCGTTCGATGTTTGAGGTCAACAGACCATATGCTAAAGAGATCACCAGGAACATCTTTGATCCAAAAATCGTGGCTTTGATCCAGCAGGCCGAGAGAGAATACTTGGGTCTTGTCACAGAGTACACGCTGGAGGTCGAAACCGAGCCCTCAGGAGCCGTCATCAGGGTCGATGGAAGAGAAGTCGCTTTTTCTCCTGGGGTTTACAAAACAACATCTCCCAATTTCGTGATTGAGGTAGAAAAAGAGGGCTTTATGCCCATCCGCGAGGAAATCTTCATGACTCAAGCGGAGATGAAACAGACGTACGCTTTGGAACGGGCCGGATGGAATCTCGAAATCAGGTCCAGACCGGATGGGGCCCTGGTGTTTTTGGATGGAGAAGATACAAGAAAAGTAACAGACTGCATCCTTCCTTACGTGACGTTCGGAATGCACAGGATTGTGATCTCGAAGGAAAATTTCACGAGCTGGGAAGGTCAAGTCCTGGTCGAGGAAGAACAGAGGCCTTCTGCTATCGATGTCTTACTCGTACCGACGGTGTATGATTTCATCGCCAAGTGGGGAGGGCCGGATAAGATCTTTCTCCAGCAGCCCAGCGGTATCACGCTGGACAAGGAAGATAATGTCTACATCGCTGATTTGAGTGACTCGAGGATAAAAAAGTTCGATCCGGAAGGGAAGATTCTTCGGACCTGGATTCCGCCGAAGCATGAATTCAAGAAGGTCAAGATTCCGGGTGGTGTGGCTGTCGACAAGGACACCAGTATTTACATCACAGACCTCGACAAACACAGCGTATCCCGGTTTGATAAGGCAGGCCGGCTCATCAGAAAATGGGGGAAGCAGGGCGTCGGGAATCTGGAGTTCAACACGCCCGTCGGGATTGCGGTTGACGGTGACGCCAATGTCTACGTGGTCGATGCAGGAAATCACTGTATAAAAAAATACTCTCATCTCGGAGTCTTCAAGAAGCGGTGGGGCAAGCAGGGGAGAAAAGATGGCGAGTTTTTCTACCCGGCTGGGATCGCTTTGAATCAAAAAAACCAAATCTTTGTCATCGACAGGCTGAGGGTGCAGAAGTTTACGCTTGAAGGAGAATTCGTCTCTTCCTGGGGAAAGCCGGGAACAGGAGACGGAGAGTTCGATAAACCCCACGGATTATGGGTGGATAAAGACAACTACGTTTACGTTGCTGACTCCGGCAACAACAGGATTCAGAAATTTGATAAGAACGGAAAATTTATATCGAAATGGGGAACCCGGGGCGCAGGGGATGGGATGATGAATTTTCCGAACGGTGTCGTCGTCAGCAGCCAGGGGACGGTTTTTGTGATCGAGAGAAACAACAACCGCCTCCAGATATTCAAGCCGAAGACCGGGTCTGAGTAAAAGGGAACACAAGCCTTAATTATCTTTTTTATGGTCGTTTAATTTTTTCTATAATTTATCCAGAGACACAAGATTAGAAGCCTCTTCTTGAGTATACTTCGTTATTACTGAGATTATTTATTTCTATTGAACTTATGATTTTAAGAATATACATCGATATTGAGAAAAAAGTTACTAGAAGAATTTTTGTTCTTTGAACTTGACTTAATCTGAAGATGTATCTATATTACCGATATATCAAGGTTTTACATACTATTATAAGTACCATCTAAATTGTACAATTTCTTATTTGCGGAAAAGGAAAAAAATGCGGGTGAGCTACAGGCTAGAGCTCTTAACACAAAATCTTCCCTAAATTCATCATTTTCATCATTTCTTCATCTTCAAAACTTGAAGCATATCTCGCTCTTTGATTTCAAATAAAGAGTAAGTCATTTATAGCCAACAAGGAGGGCGGCTATGAAGATAAATCGTTTATACATTTACATCCTATTATCAATTTGCTTCATCGTGATGATCGGGATCCCGATCAAATCTCAATTCCTGGATAAAGACGCAATAATTCAAAACCCTGATCCAGATTTGTATGCCGGTCGAAACGTAAACATGAGCTCAAGCAAGGAGTGGCCGGATCCGGAGGGTGATGTCTACCTTCAACGGCAAAATGAGCCGTCGCTTGCTGTCTCCACGCTCAATCCGCTCCATCTGCTTGCAGGTTCCAATGACTATCGATCTGTCGATACGTGGGAGTCAGTCGGAAACCTTCCCGGTATTCCAGAGGAAGCAGCCGCGGGCGATGCATGGCTGGGAGTGTTCAAATCCTATGATGGAGGCCAATCATGGAAAAGCAAACTTCTTCCCGGGTACATCACTGATCCCCAACCTGAGGAGGGGGATTCGCTCAAAACCTATGATGCGGCATCTGATCCCACTGTGCGGGCCGGAGTAGATGGTCTTTTCTTTTTCAGCGGTATAGCTTTTGACCGGGCAAGAAATGGCCCCAGCGTAATTTTCGTTTGTCGGTATAAAGATTACAATGACACTGAAAGCGGAGACTCGATAAGGTATATCGACACAACAATCGTTGATGAAGGGACGAGCGGTCAGTTTGCGGACAAACCCTGGCTGGCGGTTGACATACCGCGTCCAGGCTACCCAGACGGTATCGTTTACCTTGTTTACAGTACGTTTTTAGGGGATATCACAAAAACAGTCCATAACAAGATAATGTTCACCAGATCCATCGACGGAGGCGAAACTTGGGAAGCTCCTGTCAAACTGAGTGAAAGCCACCGAATCAACCAGGGGACCACAGTCGCCATAGACCCACAAAACGGGGATGTTTACATAGCATGGAGAAGATGGGCCGCAGGCAACGACCCTGATGCCATCATGGTGGCTAAATCCACTGATTATGGACAGACCTTCACCAAAGCTGAAGAGGCCGCTATCATCCCATACACGTTTGATCAGCCAACCGTAGATCTTGATATACCGAGTGTTCAGTTCCGGACAAACGCATTCCCGACTATGGCAATTGACAATAACCATAGAGTTTACATCGCCTGGGTTCAAAGAGAATCCTTAGAGGGATCTGCCCGGATATTTTTCACTTCCGCTCTAAATGGAATCGGCTGGCCTACACAAACAAGGATTCACAATATTGGCACATCGCCTGACGATTATAATGCAGAAGGTCACATGTTTATGCCTTCCATGACATTTGCAGCCGGGAAGCTCTTGATAGCATGGTATGATTCGCGAGAATCTGTTCGTTTAAAAAAGGGAGGTACCACACAAAAGTGGCTTACCGATTACTACCTTGGTGAAGGTGGTTGTCCTGAACCCGGCACCTTACCGGATCATCCTTGCTATTGGCGCGAAACCATAGATATCCGGATCGCACAGGCAGATCCGGGGGCCGATAGTTTTGAGCCCTCAACTCAAGTCTCCCGGTATATTTGGTTTTTTGAAGTGGATGACCAAGGAGATCCAATTATTGATGAGAATGGTTTTCTAATTCCAATTCAAGTGCAGTTCAATGCTCCCAATTTTCCGCTCTTCAAGGGAGGGACTGTGCCTTTTATCGGTGACTATATAGATCTTGTCCCAGCCCCAATGTTCATAAACGATGGAGGAACCTGGCGTTATAACACAGGTCAAGAGCCGTCAGACCCAAACCTGCCCCCAGATCCATTTGTTTTCTACGCCAGCTGGACAGATAACCGCGATGTGCGACCACCCGCGGATGATCTCTCTGGCCTTGAAAATCCTTGGGAATTGTACTGGCCTCCAGACGATGAGAAGTGTACATCTGGATTCAACGCTGGAATGCGAAACCAGAATATCTATGTTTCCAGGATTACAA
>CAYGBF010000226.1:0-4887 GCA_964348035.1 uncultured Eubacteriales bacterium
GCAAAAAACGAAAAAACCAAGAAAGGAAAAATCAGGTCAATTCCTGAGCGAGGCCCTCGACAGCGAAGAAAAGAAGTATGACTCTATCGGTCAAGGACGGGATTATCGATTCGAGGGGAAAGAAATCGTTGGTTCAGCGCTCAAGGTCGGGAAAAAAGTCGTTCATCTGGCCTTCTTCAGGATCACCGAGAGCGAGAAGGCCGGAAAGATCGCTGGATACAGACGGAGACGACGGTTCCGGACAGGATAAGAAAGAGGGCAGTAAAAAAGACGGAGAATTGGGGCCATCCCCACAAAATAAATTTCTCATCGACTTTGTTTTCTGTAGAAATCAGTTTTCTTTCCCGATTTAAAAACATACCATTACGAACAAAATGCGATGGATATACAAAAATCACTCTTTCTTCTCACCGAGTCACTGGCCGGGCCAAAACCCGGTTTGAAGGCTCAGTTCCGAATGGTTACTGAACCCAGGCCTGGACACAAAACCTATGAGGAGGTGAAAGATTCCTGCCGCAATGCCGGAGTGCTTGTCCTGCTCTACCCCCAGGATAATCGACTTCACCTGGTTTTAACCCGTCGAACAGAACGCGTCGATCATCACCAATCACAGATATCGTTTCCTGGAGGTCAGCAGGAAAAGGGCGAAGACCTCGAGCAAACAGCACTCAGGGAAGCGTGGGAAGAGTTGGCCGTTCGCTCCGAATCGATACGGATTTTGGGGAGATTAACCCCCCTTTACGTCCCGCCCAGTCAGTACTGCATCTATCCTGTCGTCGCCGCGTCAGAAGAACACCCTGAATTCCGTCCCTCCGAGGGAGAAGTGGCCGAGGTGATTGAGGTTCCGGTGGATCATCTTCTCGATCCTCAAAATGTCCACAGAGAAACGTGGATCTACCAAGGGGAACAATATAAGGTGCCGTTTTTTCTCTTCGAAGAACATAAGATTTGGGGAGCCACGGCGATGGTTCTGGCTGAACTCATCGCCATCTGGCCAAAACCATAACCTTTGAAACCCGCACCGCCCTTTTTAGCTTATTCTTGGATAACTTTGGGTTCTTTCGAGAGAAGAGGTTAGGCTTATCTTGACCCCAGGTATTTCAGGTGATATAAGCATATAGACTCGGGACACAGCAGATGAAATTCAAGGCGATTATCTCGGTCTGTCTTGTGCTTCTCCTGTATTTTATTGTTTCCCCGCAAAGATACGAAACGGGAAGCTCAGCCATTCCGAAGGATGCGAGCGAGCACGTTATCCTCCTCCACGGCCTCTCACGATCGAGCCGGTCGATGTTAAGGATCGAAAAAAGGCTCACCCTTGCTGGTTTCAAGGTCATCAATGTGAATTATCCTTCGACCAAACAGACGATCGAATTTTTGGCCGAAAAAAACTTGGGTTCTGCTGTTAAACCTTATCTTCAGAAATCTCATTCCAAAATTCATTTTGTCACTCATTCCATGGGAGGTGTTGTTCTCCGCTACTACCTGAAGCATCATGATCTGCCTAACCTGGGACGGGTGGTAATGATTTCTCCACCCAACCAAGGCAGCGAGATTGTCGATCATTTCAGGAGGATTTTCCTGTTCGGAAGAGCTGCCGGTTCGGCTGGAAAACAGCTCGGGACAGACGAAGATAGTCTTCCCCAACGCCTAGGACCTGTCGACTTTGAATTGGGAGTGATCGCCGGAAACAGATCCATCAATCCCCTGTATTCTATCCTCATCCCGGGTCCGGATGACGGAGTGGTTTCCGTCGACAGGACAAAAGTCGAGGGGATGAAAGATTTTATCGTTGTGCCGCACAGCCATACATTTATCATCCAGAGTGAGACAGTCATCGACCAGGTGCTGTACTTCTTGGAGCACGGCCTGTTTAAAAAGAGAGAATGATGACAGGTTCAGTCAGTCTTCCGTTGTGGATTGTCGCTTTCGGAGGGCTTTTGGCTGTCTGGACTGTGTTCAGATTCTTGGTCCTCCCTCTGTTTCGTTGGTTCTTGCGCCGGCGGACGAAAAAAGTCATGGCTGAAGTCAACCAAAGGCTCGACCTTCGTCTTCCAGAATTCAAGACCATCAGACGGCAGAACCTGATCAACCGCCTCGTCTATGATGCTCAAGTTTTGCGGGCCGTAAAAGAACACTGTCAAGAGTCCGGGATTTCCGAGGAGCTGGGTATCCAGAAAGTTGAGCGTTATGCCCGGGAAATCGTTCCCGCATTCAATGCCTATCTTTATTTTCGGTTCGGGAGCTGGCTCAGCCGGGCGTTCTCCAAGCTCCTGTATCGGGTGCGCGTCGGGTTTGTCGATGAAGAGGGGTTTCGGAAGGTTGATCCCTACTCGAGTGTGGTCTTCATCATGAATCATCGCAGCAACATGGATTACATCCTCCTGGCTCACCTGGCCATGAAGAGGGTGGCCTTGAGCTTTGCTGTGGGGGAATGGGCCCGCGCCTGGCCTGTCCGACCTCTCGTCAAGGCGTTTGGAGCTTTTTTTGTCAGACGTGACTCAGGGAATATCCTGTACCGGCGTGTTCTGGAGAGATTTGTCCAGATGGCGACAGAAGCAGGAGTGGTGCAAGCCGTCTTTCCAGAAGGAAAATTAAGTCGAAACGGGCTGATAGGTCGGCCAAAAATCGGTCTGCTGGACTACATGCTGCGGGGCTTTGACCCAGAGAGAGGGCGCGATCTTGTGTTCATCCCGGTCGGAATCAATTATGACCGGGTTCTGGAGGATCGAACACTTCTCGTGAAATCGGATAGTAGGGCCCCTAAGAAATCGACCTTGGGTGTGGTCAAAACAACCTTGTTGTTCATCCTTCGTAATATCTGGCTCATGCTCCGTGGGGAGTGGTATCGGTATGGTTATGCGGTGGTGAATTTTGGCCCGCCTCTGTCCATGAGAGAGTATGTTCGGACTCACCATCTTGATTTTCGAGAGATGGATAATGAGAAGAGAATCGACACGGTCAAACAACTAGCCCAAGAATTAATGAACGCTGTCGGACAGGTGATTCCTGTAGTTCCAGTGCCCTTGATTTCCTCGGTTTTTGTGGGCGATCACGAAAAAGCCCTGACCGAAAAGGAGATAAAGACTAAAACTCAGAGCTTGATGTCTGACCTTAGGAGGAATGTTTACGTGCCTCGCAGGAATCCAGAGTACGTGATCGAGGTCGGCCTGCGCATGCTTGTATTGAGACATTTCGTTCGGGAAGAAAAAGCCATGTATTATCCTGTCCCAGAGGAGAAGAAGATTCTAGACTATTACGCCAACACCATCACCCATCTGTTGGTTTAGCCTTTTATCCTTTTTTTATTTGGATAGGGGGAGTTTAGACTCAAAACAGATGTTGCCCCCCCCCTACAACGAAATATCGGTGCTGGTTACGACCAGGTGAATTGACTGTCCGGCTCGGTCGTCCTGACTTCGAATTCGGATAAACGGCCGATCAGTTTTTTTTGACGGAAAAATTTTTTTATCTGCGTCGCTTTCTTCAAGCTGAACACGCCGAGAAACTGCTTTTCCCCAGACTCATCGTAAAGGTATAAAACTTTTTTACACTTTGCTTTTTTTAAGGCTGCTTCAATTTCGGCATTGTAGTCTATTTTTTGAGGCGATTGCATCTTGTCCTCCTCTCTTTAATTTTGTAACAGCAAAAAACGTGCCAAGTTGGACTCAAAGTTTGAAACTGTATGGATTTCTTTTCAGTATATAATAGAAGAAGGTTCTAAGAAAACGCGGAGCACTCTAAGAAGTCTGTCCAGCTTTGTTTTTTTCTAACAGCCTTGATAAAATCTGTAATTCAAATTTGACGAAACAGGAGATCCTTGATGAAACATCATCTTAATTCTTTCCGGATGAAAACCATCATCGCTGTGGTTTGTATTCTCTTTGTCGCTCAAGCCTTCAGTGCGGCCCAGGACAATGCAACCAAAATCGATGAGTTAATGCAGGTGTATCATGATTACGGGATGTTCAACGGAACGGTTCTCGTGGCCGAAGGCGGGAAAGTGATCTACAAAAAGGGGTTTGGAATGGCCAACATGGAATGGAATGTCCCGAACAAACCAGACACGAAGTTCAGGCTCGGCTCGATCACCAAACAGTTCACGTCGATGTTGATCATGCAGTTGGTCGAGGAGGGCAAGATAGAATTAGAGGGAAAATTAACCGATTATCTTCCGGATTACAGGAAAGACACAGGAGACAAGGTCACCATCCATCATTTGCTGACCCACACCTCCGGAATACCGAGCTACACCAACATCCCAAACTTCTTTCAGGATATCAGTCGAGATCCTTACTCTATCGATGAGACTATAGAAAAATTCTGCAGCGGAGATCTTGAGTTTGAACCTGGAACCAGGTACAGGTATAACAATTCTGGTTATTTCCTGTTGGGGGCTGTTATCGAGAAAGTGACAGGCAAGGCTTATGAGGATGTGCTTGAAGAGAGAATTCTGGATCCGTTAAGGATGACAAACACAGGCTATGACCATCATGAAAGGATTATTCCTGATCGGGCTGCGGGATACAGGCAGACTTTTGATGGTTATGAGAATGCCCCCTATTTAGATATGATGCTGCCCTTTTCTGCCGGCGCCTTGTATTCTTCTGTTGAAGACTTATACCTCTGGGATCAAGCCTTGTATACAGAAAAGTTGATTTCGAACAAGATGAAGGCCATCTTGTTCAAATCTCATACTCCGGCGGGGGTAGGGGCCCATTATGGTTACGGGTGGACAATTCACAAGAGAAAGCTGCCGGAGTCTAAAAAGACGGTCAACATAATCTCCCACGGCGGCGGCATCAACGGGTTCAACACCTTGATAGAAAGACTCGTTGATGACAAACACCTGATCGTCTTGCTCAACAACACTCCTGGAGCCTCCCT
>CAYGBF010000227.1:0-2616 GCA_964348035.1 uncultured Eubacteriales bacterium
CAATTTATCCACTGTATACTCAAATATCTGTTTGTGGGGTTTGGCAATGCCGGCTTCGTCGGAAAATGTCAGGTGGGAGAAATACTTGGGCAGATCTTTATCCTTAAGCAGCTGTCTTACCGTCCCGCCAGAATGCCACCCGGTGTTGCAGATAACCGCCAGTCTATATTTTTCAGCCAGAACTTCGAGCACCTCTCTTATCCCAGACACTATCGGAGGCGGAAAGTCCAAGGCAACTTTGTCGCTGTATTCACCTATGTCGTCAATGTCATCAGAGGGAAGCTTGATTCCGGCCAGCTTTAAAATCGTCTCAATCCTATCTCTGCTGTTGTGAGTCTTTTTGTGCTCAATAATGCGGCCTTCGAACAATTTCGCTTCTTTTGAGAAAAGCTCATCTGCTTCATCTTGAGTCACTGGATATCCTTCTCTACGTAAGAAGTCACGGAGGTACTTTTTTCTCTGTTTACTCCTGCTGTCATCGTCTGCTATCAGAGTATCCCAGCAGTCAAACGTCATTGCCTTGATCATTTTTACTATCTCCCCTCTTATTTTTATGTTTCATTCATGATCCTTAAACATACACTCTCATTTAATGATTGTTAATAAAATTGTAGAGAAAAGACTGATCACTCACAAGAAATATTAAACCTATCCATCATACGTGAGAAAATAACGAAATACGAAACATCCTTATAGATAGATGATAGACCCTACCAAAAGGAAGTTGACACTTCAAGAAGCCGGAGCTTAAGGCTTCGGCTCCAACCTTTTCCTTCTTCCTGAATTCTTTTTCTATTCTTGCCTGCAACTATTCTGCATGGATAGACGTCTTACACTATGATATTAATATTTGGCGAAATGCCGAGATGAAAAGGAGGGTGTTATGAGGATTATCCCAAAGAAGAGCCATATCAATTTTCTCCTTGTAGCTATGCTATTTCTGTTTCTCTCCGCTGCTTCTGCTTGGGGACAAAAGTCGATCATCGAGAAGACCGACGAGATCGTCCAGGCGGAGGCGAAGTATGATCTGTTTTCGGGGGTCGTGCTGGTGGCGGAGGAGGGTCGGATTCTCTACACCAAAGGAATCGGCGAAGCGAACAAAGAGTACCATATCGCGAACATCCTCGAGACCCGGTTTAACATCGGTTCTATCGAAAAATGTTTCATCGCCACGCTCATCATGCAGCTCTACCAAGAAGGAAGGCTTATTCTAACCGATCCGTTAAGTCAATATTTTCCAGGATGCCCTTACGCCACAGCTAATCAGATTCAAATCAAACATCTCCTAAACCATACCGCAGGCTTGGGCGACTACCGGCGTCATGAGGATTACCAGGCTCTGGCAGACACGGCCCAGGTCATTCCTGAAGTCTTACCCTTCGTGTTTAAGCAAGAACCCAAACTCGAGCCGGGAAAACAGTGGAGATACTCCAATACAGGGTATTTTCTGCTCAAAGCGATTATCGAGAAAATTGAAGGAAAGTCCCTTAAGGAGGTTCTCGAACAGCGGATTCTGCATCCACTGGGAATGGATGATACGGTCCTCTTCCGCACGGGTGATCTGCTTCCACGGCGAGCGAGCGGATACCAGTATTCAGACGACGGCAAGCATTTCATTCGCGCTACAGGAGAGCCCTCAGCTTACGCTGGAGGCGGAGTGTACACGACTGTGCTGGATTTGCTCGCCTTTGATCAGGCTTTATACGGCGAGGAGCTGCTCACTGAAGAAACCAAGAAGATCATGTTCACACCTGTCAAACCGAGCAGTTATTACGGCTATGGTTGGATCGTAGTCCCCTTCGGAGGCGGCCAAGCCATATACCACGGGGGGAGCAGCGATGGTTTCAGTGCCGAATTCCGCAGGTACCCGGAAAAAAGATACACAGTCATCGTCCTCTCCAATTATCACGGCGACTCCGCTTTCGAGCTGGCCAATAAGATCGACTGCATGCTGTTTGACCGTCCCTATTTGTTGGCGACCAAATACGATTTGAACTATCGTCTCGGCATGTATCATAAGAATCGGACCGAGGATTTCAAAAAGGCTATCGGATTTTTCAAGAAAAATCTGCAAGATCCTGATCCTCACCTGCCGTCTCTCTACGAGAGTGCAAGCGCCAGGCTGCACGGGGAATTCGACCAGGAGCGGGCCATCGAGATGTTTGACCTATACATCGAGCTGGCCGGAAAGAAGGCAAAACCTTCGACAGCAACGGTGTGGGCTCGAAAAGGCGAGGCGTACCAACAGCTTAAGGATACGAAAAAGGCCATCCGATGTTATAAGGAAAGCCTGAAGCTCGATCCTGATCTTGAGTGGGTGAAAAAAGCACTTGAAAAAATCGAGAAGAAATAGTTCAGGTTTGCTATACTCATCATATTGCCACGGAGGTTAATGACATGAAGTATAAGTTCATATTTATCGGTGTATTATTGTTCGCGATATTTGGACTTAGTAGTCTTGCTCAAAAGGATGATGTTCCTGTCCTTAAGGGCCCCTATTTCGGCCAGGATCTGCCGGGAATGACGCCGAAGGTCTTTGCGCCGGGATTCATTTCAACCGATAAGAAAGAACTTAATTCCGTATTCACACCGGATGGAAAAGAGTTTTATTTTTCA
>CAYGBF010000228.1:0-8844 GCA_964348035.1 uncultured Eubacteriales bacterium
TCTGGAACATCATCAAAAAAACGACCTGGAAGGAACCGACAGACGGAGTTTACTGGCAGAAAAAATCTGGGGCTCTGCTGGTCATTAAAGTCGAGATCAACAGCCCCGCTTATCTAGCCGGGATTAAGAAGGGAGATATCCTTTACTCGATCAACAACAGCCCAGTCGAAAACAGGATCGACGTGGCTAAGAATTTGTGGCTGGCTTGGAGGGCCCATCAAAAAGTCACCTACCAGATCAACCGAGAAGGTGAGCTTATTTTCCCCTCCTTTTTCGTGACCCAGAAGGGAGCCAGTCTCATCTACTATTACCTGGCTGTCATCGGGCTGACCACCCTGATCATCGGAGCCATCGTCGTCCTCAACTCGAAAAAACCGTTCTCGATGCCCTATATCTACTTTTACCTCCTTTCTTTAGCCTTCTACTCCTTCTACATTTTCTCTCCCACCGGTAAGATGGATACCCTGGACAGCCTCTTCTACTGGCTGGACAAAGTCGCCTTTTGTCTCTTCCCTCCGCTGTTTCTTCACTTCTTCCTTATCTTCCCTAACAGGAAAAAAACCCTTAAAGACAAACCTTCCTCTGTGTATTTCTTATACCTTCCGGCTCTTGTGCTCCTGATCTCTAAAATTCTGCTCCACCTCCCCTTCGTCCAGAAGATGAAGGATTTCCTGATCCTGCGGTTCTACCAAACATCGGAAAGATTGGATCTCATCCACTTCGCTCTCTTCTCGATCGTCACCTTGGGCATCATCCTCCACAGCAGCTTTAAACCTCCCAACCTGATCATCAAGAAGCAGCTGAAATGGATCGGCTACGGCTTAGGGTTTGGCATCATCCCTTTTACTTTTTTCTACATCGTCCCTTATATTTTTGGCCACCTGCCTTCAAAAGCGGCAGAGCTGACCGTCATCCTCCAAGCCCTGATTCCTCTTACGTTCGCCTACTCCATATCTCGATACAAGATCATGGATTTCGAGGTTCTGCTTAAAAAGGCGCTGACTTTAATCTCTGCCTACGTCGTCATCGGCAGTGTCTATTTCAGCGTCAGTTCCCAGACAAAGATCTTCTCCGAAAACAGGCCGACGGCCCTCATTCTCGGCATCATGGCCATCATTCTCGGAGCCACGCTGTTTACGCCGCTAAAAAAGTTGTTCCAAGCTCTCATCGATAGAGCCTTCTACAAACGAAGCTACAAATACCGCAAGACACTTCTTACCATCAGCCAAGAACTTTCCCGAGAGAGGAATCTCCAGAAGCTGTCCCAATCGCTTTTGGAGCACATCGCCAATGCTCTCTCGCTTAAATCCATCGCTCTTCTCCTCCCCGCAGACGGCAAAAAAAAGGGATTTTTCATCTTAAAATCCAAAGGAAAGGTTCCTCTCACTCGAAACATCATCCACTTCGATGACGACCTGTACCAAAACCTGAAACAGAGAGAGTCTCTTTCTTTCTACTCATCCAACAAGGCGACTTCTCTCGGCTTCTTCCACTTCATGCCTCTAAAGGTCGAGAACAAATTGATAGGGTGTCTCGGGATGGGTAAAAAAACGGACAACACGTTCCTCACTTCTGAGGACTGGGAACTCCTACGCACCGTTTCTTCTCCTGTGGCTTTGGCGTTGGAGAACGCCTATCTCTACAACCAAGCCAGTCAGAAGGCATTGGAGCTGGAAAGACTCAAAGATTACAGCGAAAACATCATCGAAAGCTTGACCGTCGGAGTGGCGGTGCTCGATCCCAAGGGAAAGATCATCGGTTGGAACCGAGTGCTCGAGGAAACCTTCGATAAAAAGAAACAAGAGGTGATTGATAAAAACTTGACCGAAATTTTGGGAAGAAAAAATTTTCGGGCGCTTTTTCCTTCGGATACTCAAAAGGGGTTTCGGCTCTTGAGTGAGATCACGCTCGACATGCCCTCAGGAGGGAAAAAGATTTTTGACATCGCCAAAACCCCGCTTCTCGATAATGAGATGACTCCCTACGGAACGGTGATCGCTTTCGAGGATATCACAGAAAAAATCTCTCTCCAGCAGCAGTTGCTGACCTCTGAAAAGCTGGCCTCCGTCGGACTCCTTTCGGCTGGAGTTGCCCATGAAATCAACACCCCTCTAACGGGAATCTCGAGTTATGTCCAGATCCTCCAAAAAAAGCTTTCGACCTCCAGCCATGGCCCCCTCTTGGATAAAATCGAGGCCCAGACCGACAGGGTGGCTCGAATCATCAAAAACCTCCTGAATTTTGCCCGCAATCCCTCGGAGACATCTTTTCACCGCGTCGATCTGAAAGAGAACCTTCAGGAGATTGTCTCTTTGATCGAGTATAAATTAAAATCTTTAAACATCGATCTCGAACTCAACCTGTCTCCCCTCAGCCCCATCCTGGCTCAGGGGGAAAGAATCCAACAGGTTTTTATAAACATCATCCTGAACGCTATAGATGCCATGCCTTCAGGAGGAACACTCAAAATCAAACTCGAGCAAAAAGACAACGAGGCCATCATAATAATCGAAGACACGGGAACAGGGATCAAAGATCAACATCTGCCACATATATTTGATCCCTTTTTCACCACCAAGGGCATAGGAAAAGGAACGGGTCTCGGTCTATCCATCAGTTACGCCATCATCAAAGAACACGAGGGCCATCTGGCTGTAGAAAGCGAGGTGGGCAAAGGCTCCACGTTTACCGTTTATATCCCGATGGATTTGGAAAAAAAGAATAGGGACAGAATATCTTCGGAAAAGACAGGACAATGAACCAAAACGGAATGATTCATATCATTGATGACGAACCCATCATCCATGAAGTCCTAGGTGACCTGCTCACAGCCGAGGGCTACGGGGTGGAAATGTCTTCCAGTGGAGAAGAAGCCCTCAAAAAACACCCAGGACAAGAATTTGATCTTGTGCTCTTGGACCTCCTGATGCCCGGTATTGATGGGATCGAAGTCCTCAAGGAGTTGAAAAAGATAGATCCCTCTGCCGTCATCATCATCATCACAGCCTACGCTTCTTTGGAATCCGCGATTTCGGCGATGAAGATGGGCGCTTTCGATTACATCCAGAAGCCGTTCAAACACGACGAGCTCCTTTTGACGGTCAAAAGAGCCCTGGAGCGTAAGAGGCTTCAGGAGGAAAACCTGAGGTTGAAGGACGAACTCAAGAAGAAATTCAGTTTCGAAAACATCATCGGTAAAAGCCCGTTAATGCAGGGTGTGTTCGAAACGATTAAAGCTTCCGCACCGACGCGGAGTACGATCCTCATTCAAGGTGAGAGCGGTACAGGGAAGGAATTGGTGGCTCGAGCGATCCATCAAAACAGTGCCCGAACGAGCTCTCCGTTCGTCGTAGTCAACAGTGGTTCACTCCCTCCTGATCTTTTAGAAAGCCATCTTTTTGGCCACGTGAAGGGAGCCTTCACGGGAGCAGTGAGCAGTAAGAAAGGCCTTTTCGAAGCGGCAGAAACAGGAACCATATTCTTCGATGAAATATCATCCATCAGCCTGGAAACCCAAGCCAAATTGCTGCGGGTCATGCAGGATAGAGAATTCATGAGACTGGGCGGAACGAAAACCCTCCGAGTGGATGTCCGGGTCATCGCGGCTACCAACGCGGACCTGGAGGAGGCCATCAAGGAGAAGAATTTCCGCGAGGATCTCTTCTACAGGTTAAACGTCATCAAAATCGAACTCCCCCCTCTTCGAGACAGGAAGGAAGACATTCCCCTTCTCGTTAAGCACTTCCTGGATATTTACGGCCAAGAAAACAAAAAGGAAATCCTCGGCCTGTCAGAAGATGTGCTGGAGATCTTCGAGGATTACGATTGGCCAGGGAATATTCGGGAATTGGAAAACCTGATCGAAAGAGCAGTTGTTCTTACCAAGTCAAAGATCATCACCCGCAACACCCTTCCTCCCTTCCTGTTGACCACCACGAAAAAAGAACAACAGCCCGTCCTCGCTCTGGATAATCAGCTGAACTTGAAGGAACAGATTCAATCCTACCAGAAAACGGCCATCTTGGAAGCCCTGAAGAAAACAAAAGGAGTGCAAAAGAAGGCCGCCAATCTGTTGGGGATTAAACCAACGACATTGAATGAGATGATTAAGAGATTGAAAATCAACGCCAACAGTCTTTACGATTGAGGGGAAAAGAGACTCAGCAGTATTTATGAATTAAGGTTAATGGAATCGGCCAGGAACGGCTTTCCTCGGATTCACCTTGATCTTCTTCGGCTTACTCCCTATATCAAACCTAAACTGTTTCACTTTGTCATCGATGATAAGTTTCTTGGTAACTTTCTCACCGCCTTGAGACCATTCCACCCAAAGGGGAAAAACGAAGAGATTTTTCTGCTGGTGGATGACGAGTTCAAGGAGATACCGGTCTCCGTCTTTTCGATACGAATGTTCGGCCTTCACCTCGGGAAGAGAGTGAGAGTTAAGCCAGCCCTCGAAGAATAATCCCAAATTCTGTCCAGACACTCGGCTGAAGACCCGGGTGAAGTCATTCGTACTGGCCGCTCCGTACATATGCTCTGAAAAAAACGTCCTGAGTCCTTCAAAGAAAAGTTCCTCCCCCAGATAATCTTTCAACAAAAATAAGACCATAGAGGTTTTGTTGTAGACGATCGATTGGAAGGCCTTATAATCAAAATAGCTGATTCGGGAACCCAGGGTGATGGCTCCCCAGTCTGACTTTTTCTCAGTCCAACTGGAAAGCTGCTTGAGGATCGAGGAGAGGATCTTATCGCCGTATTTTTCTGTCAAATACAGGAGTGAAGAAAACTGGGCCAGCCCCTCACTCAGCCAGTGGTCATGATAACTCTTCCAGGTTAATCCTTGACCCCACCACTGATGGGCAATCTCATGGGCAAGATAATACCCTTTCCAGCGGGTAAAGTCGACAGGACTGTTCCTGTTCAGGTATCGCCGGGGACCTCGAGCTCTTGGCATTTCATTGAGCACGATAAACGAGGGTGGGCTGTGTCCGCCGCTTGTCGGCCAAACCCTCTTGATAATCGTCAACTTCTCGTAGGGAAAGGGACCGAACTTGCTCTCGTAGAAGCGGATGATTTCTTTGGCTTCCTGGAGAAGGTCTTTTTTCTGGTTGCGAAGGTAGGAGGACTTGTAAAATTTTAGCGGGAGAGGGGATGACTCCTCCTCAGACTTTTTGAGTTTTCCGACGAGGAAGGATATGTACTTGATCGGATGCGTGGTCTCGAACACGTAGACCGAATTCCCGATTTTTTTTATATCTTCAACCCTTTCCATACCGTTAAAGGTGGATTTTTCGATCATTTTTCCGTTGGCCACGCAGGTATAATCTGGGGGACAGATGATCTTCAACCGGGCTTGGAAATAATCATCATTCGGAGGAGAGGGATACCAGTAGGCCGATTGAGTGTAGAGATAGCTTTCATACCGGATGGGTGTTTTTGTGAATAGATCATCGATGACCTGAGGACCAGCGATCACATCGGCCGTTTGCCAGGGCGGAATGATTTTTCCCCGGTAAAACACCTCTATCGAAATCTCCTCTCCTTTGCTCGGAGGCTCGACAAAATAGATGTACACGAATTTCCGGAATCTATCCTGAGTGTAGAACAACTCACGTTTTTCACTATCGTAGATCCGGAGAATCTCCAAGGCCGGATTGAACTTAAACTTTATCCCGTCTAATGACATAACTTTAGAGTTAAGTCGAATTATCGCTTTGCCGGAGAGGTAGAAATCCTTGGGCTCGAAGGCAATATCGACTTGGTAGTTCTTGATATCAGACAGCCGACCGAAGGAGAGGAACATCCTCCTCTCCTGATCATCGCCCTGAGGAGAGTACATACAAATGATTTTATCATCTTTCCATTGGTAGAGGTTCACCTCCTCAACGTTAAACGGAGAATAAATGTAAGTATAGACTCCAATCCGGTTCCCTTCGAATTCGAAGACGGCTTCCTGCCCTTGGGGTAAGAAAGAAAGCAATTCTCCGTTGAGCGAGTTCTCGATGGTGAAGGATCGACGGTAATGCTCCGCAAACAGTGCCTGGGCTTCAGCTATATCCTCCTTTGTGACATAGACTCTTTGACTTCTTGTTTCTCTGTCAATCTTGATATTATTGTTGAACAAATGATCGGATAACCTTAGGTAGGCGTATTTCAATTTATCCATGAGGACTTTCTTCTTGTAGAGCATTTCAAGTTGATGCTTTTCTTGGGAATCCGAGGGATTAAAGCGAAGAGATCCATCTCCGATGACCAAGAGAGCCGTCTCAAACTCGGGAATATTATCGTAGAAAAGAAGCGCGTTCTCGAAGGTTAATTTTATATCGACATGTTCGATCTCGATCCGGCGCACTCGTTCAATCTTCTCTGCAGGAATCGTCAGTCTGTAGAGCTCCTTGGTTTCTCCTGAAATACATTTTTCTGTAATCTGCCAACGGCCATCATCCAGCTGGAGCAACAACTTCCAAGTCTCTATCACCACAGAATAGGCGCTCTGGAACAGAGCTTGGATGTAGACGGTAGAGACGCCCCCTTCGTGCCGTGCTTTTCTTGTCCGGAAGAGATTAACATCTGTGGTCTTGTGTTTTTCGAATAAGGATCTTATTCTTTTCTCCTCCTGGGCGCGGATATCCAGGGAAAAATTCATTAAGTATCCATTGATATCGTTCGTCCTCAAAGATTCCTGGATTCCTGAAACAAAATCAGTAATGCTCGGGGCGTCGGTGGCTGGCAAAGATCGGAGAAGAAGGGTGAAAACAAGGAGGAGTGAAAAGGAAATAAGCCTATTTTTCATATAAATATTATAGCAAAATACGAGAGCTCTCTCAAAAAGCACACCGGCATTCAGGATATCCCATTCTCAACTTTCTATGGAGCAATATTTATGCCAAATACTATACCTAGAGGAGAAATCTGCGGGAGAGGAAGGTGCACGGATAGATTAAAGCCAAACAGGTGTAAAAACTTTTTACAGCTGAGGATGGGTATGCGGAATCAGGAGTGTTGCTGTCTCGGAGATGTTGACGACGACTGCGGCTGATAACCGAAACTCCTCAGGCGCTGTCCTCGAAGTCCTCCTCCCAAGTGATCAAACTGTGATAATAAAACCTGTCTCCATCATCTATACCACGAGTGATTTCTGTAATGTGGCAGGTTTTAGCTCCGAACTCTTCGACGGCATAAAACACGGCTTTTTCGGAATCGATGGCCTTCCCACAGGTGTAAAAGTCCAAAGCTCCGTAGCCAAACTCCGGCCAGGTATGGGTTGAAATATGGGATTCGGAGATGACGATGACTCCGCTGACACCGTTCGGTTGAAACCGGTTGACAGAAACAGACCAAACCTGGGCTCCGGCGGTCTCTGCTGCCTTGACGAGAATCTGCTGCACCTTTTCCACGCTGCTGATAATCTTGGGATCACAACCCGAGGCTTCGACGATATAATGATGGCCTATACAGGAATGCTTTTTCTTGGCCATGGTTTTTCTCCTGTTTACGGAAGAGAATAGGATAAATGTAGGCTATGTGCTCTAACTCTGTCAAGGGGCCTTGCTGGAATCAGAGAACAATCCGTTTTTCCTCCTTGACAACATTCAGGACGATGTGGGTCACCGTCCGATCGACATATTTTTTGGCGAGAACATTCTTTATGAAGCTGTTGAGATCCTCCCGTCCTTCGAAACGGCCGATGATCAACGAATCCCAATCTCCAGTAATGTCGTAGACAGCAACGGCTCTGGGATCGGCCGCGATCTCTTCCTGAGTTTCCAGAAGCCTTCCCTGAGAAATGCGGAGAGCAATGATCGCGATGAGGTCATACCCAAAGTATTCGGGATCGACCACAGGGATATAACCTTTTATAACGCCAGACTCCTCGAATTTCTTTATCCGGTGGATAATTCCGGTGACCGAAGTCCCCACCTCTCGAGCGATTTCCCGGAAGCTTCGGCGGGCATTCTGATTCAGGACGTGGATAATTTTTTTATCGAGTTCGTCTACCATAACACACCACCTAACATTCGTCTCTTAAAATCCATTAATAATATTTTTTTGAATAAATAGCTGACATTAAAAACAAAAGCACGGAATCATCAAAAATAATTTAAATATCATAACGGAACAAAATCATATGAAATTATCTCATTTTGGTCAACATCGCATCGGAAAAAAAAGATGATTTTTATAAGAAAAAAAATATGTAAGCTATATTTTAAAAGTGAACGTTGATTAGAGAAACCTTCCCTATCTAATATATCCTAGGCTTTTCAATTTCTCTTTTAATTTTTCATCGATATCTATAGTTTTAGATTCAAATGATTTTTTCTCAGCTTCTTCTACTAAAGCATTAATTTGTTTTAAAAAATTCTCTCCTCTTTTTTTCTCTTTTTCAAAAATGTTATTTTTTTCAAAGGGATCAAAAACTAAATCAAACAGCAATTGTTCTTTTCTGCTGCCAAACTTTGCTAATATTGCCTTATATTTCTTTGTTCTGATGCATTTTGCTGATAGTCCACCATTAAGATAGACTTCTGCAAAAATATACTCTCTAGGTATTGAATAATTTTTGGCTGAAAAAAAGGGAGATAAATCAAAACCTTCAATCCGGTATGGAAAAGTTGATGTACCAGAAATTCCGCATAAGTTTAATAGAGTTGGAAAAATATCCACCAAGCTGACAAGATTAGTTATTCTACCTGACCCTGGAATTATTCCGGGCCCATAAAAAATGAGTGGAACATGAATGCTTTCTTCGAAGAGAGAATGGCCATGGCTCCAACCATTGTGCTCATAGAATTCCTCCCCATGATCAGCAGTTATCACAATTATCGTATTTCTATCAAG
>CAYGBF010000229.1:0-7108 GCA_964348035.1 uncultured Eubacteriales bacterium
ACTGCTCTGCGATTACTACGTGAAGCGCTTCGGCCTCGATGTTCGCGGCTGCCGCTATCCAGGGATCATAAGCTACGAGACCCTCCCCGGCGGAGGCACGACAGATTATGCTGTGGCCATCTATTTCGAAGCAGTCAAGAACAAGAAATACACCTGCTTTGTTAGGGAGGACACGATGCTGCCGATGATGTACATGCCCGACTGCATCAAAGCCGCTATAGACCTGATGGAAGCCGATTTTTCGCGATTGAAGCACCACTCAGACTTCAACGTGACCGGAATGAGCTTTAAAGCGGGCGACCTCGCGGCTGAAATCCAAAAACACATCCCTGAATTCACCTGTGATTACGAACCTGATTTCAGGCAGGATATCGCCGATTCCTGGCCCAATTCTCTGGACGATTCGGCCGCTAGAGAAGAATGGGATTGGCAGCCCAGCTATGATCTGGCCGCGATGACGACAGATATGCTGGAGAATTTAACGAAACGCCACGAGGAAGGAAAACTGGATTACTGAGGCAGGATAATCATTGTTTCGATTTCATCAAGATATTTCTGGATTTCTGCTACCTGCTACCAGCCTGCGCTGGCACAAGCTACGCAGGCACATGCTCCGCAGGAATGGCATAAAAAAGGTCCATATTTCAGGTCATTGACTCTTTTTTAAGGCAATCCTTGATGAAGGGGGGCAGACGAAAGGCGGCCCTGTAGACATCCAGGTCAAAATATCTGAGTCCTGAGGGAGGGTTTCTCTTTACTTCCATGGGATCCATTTCTTCGGAAAGAAACGCGTAGCACCAACATCCCCCTGGATAGGTGGGAACAGGGGCAAGATAGAGGGAAACAACATTAAAAATATCCTTCAACATGGCATATTCCTGAACAACAGTCTCAAGATGATAGAAAGGAGATCCTACCTGGGCTACGACAATCCCCTGAGCACTAAGACATCCTTTGAGGTCGCGGTAGAAGGCTTCCTGATGAAGGGTAAGAGAAGGGTCTGCTGGATCGGATGAGTCGATGATAACAACATCAAATCTCTTAGGTTTTTTTCGGATAAACTCTCTTCCGTTAATGACCGACAGATTAACCCTATCGTCCTTTAAACAGGGAATCAGCCAAGGGAAATACCTTTTTGAGACTTCGATGACCTGAGGATCGATTTCAACAAAATCGACTTCTTTCACAGGATAACGAAGGACTTCCTTCAATCCGCCACCATCTCCTCCGCCTATGATCAGAACCCGGTGGGGTGAAGGATGAACCACAAACGGCGGATGAATGAGCATTTCATGGTAGAAGAATTCATCTTTTTCCGTGGTTTGCACCAGACCATCCAAGAGCAAAATCTTCCCAAAATAATCATTATCAACGACTTCAATCTTCTGGAATCGGGACTGGACGCTGGACAAAGGTTTTTTGTGCGTAAAGAAAATCCCCGAGGATGGGGAATGGTATTCTCTGATCTCTGAGCGCCCCTTGCTGTGGGATCGGATTTTATCGTTCATAATGTCCCGATGAACGGCTTATTATCCGTCAAGATCTTACCCTTCTTTAAACCTGCCTTTAAGTAGGGAGGAAGGGCAAAGAGAGCGGGATGAAGAGAAGGACCATAATACTGAAGGGTTGTGATCTTTCGCTTCTTCAGCCTACGACGCACATCCTCTTGTTCTAATTCTAAGGGATCCTCCTTCTTGGACGCTATGACAAATCCCCAAGGAAGCCCAAAAGAAAACATAGGAACCCAGTATGGTCTGACGATCTGAAAAATTTCCTCCAGAGTCTTGGTGCAAGAGGCAAAAAACTCATGAGACAACGGATCCGCGTTCCCGGCCTGGAGAACAAACATCCCATCATGAGTCAACACCTAATGGACTTTCCTGAAAAATTGTTCGGTAAAAAGATAGACGGAGGGGCTATCATCTGCCGGATCTGTCAAATCTGAGATGATCACATCGTATGATTCCTGGGACTCTTCTACGAAACGTCGGGCCTCGCCGAAGACAAGATGCGTTTTCGAATTAGCAAAAGCACCGTCCGACCACTCGGCCAGATATTCTTGGCAGAGCTTGACCAGCTCCTGATCGATATCCACCATCGTCACCTTGCGCACAGGATCATGTCTGAGGGCCTCTCTTAAAGTGGCTCCCTCCCCTCCTCCGATAACAAGAACATGCTCGGGTGCGGGATGGGTGATCAAGACAGGATGGACGACAGCTTCATGGTATGTGTGCTCATCAATCTGGGCTGACTGAATCTTTCGATCCAAGAATAGAACTTTACCAAAGGGAGAACTGCCGAAAATCTGGACCTGTTGAAATTCCGTCTTTCCTTCGTAGTAAACCTTGTCGATCTTTATTCCTCTCACCATATCGCCTGAAAACTGTTCGAAAAAATACAATCCTTCTTCCATCACGGGCAAGATTATATCACGGTCCAGGACAGAGCGTAAACCAAGGCACCTGCTTCTCCATGTCTATCCACGACATCCTCCCCAACATCCTTAAAATACGAGAAAAGATATAGACCTGTTTTTGCATTTTTGGTATAGTGTTTCAACCTAAAGGAGGTAAAAAATGTATGGCAAGATCAGGGAAGGCCTGACCAAAGAACTCCAATCCATCCGGGAGGCAGGTCTCTACAAGGATGAAAGAATCATCATGACCCCCCAGGGAGCAGAGATCGAAGTCAAGGGTGGCCGTGAAGTCTTGAATTTTTGTGCGAATAATTATCTTGGTTTATCCAGCCATCCGAAGGTCATCGAAGCTGCTCATAAGGCCCTCGATGAATGGGGATACGGGATGAGTTCTGTGCGCTTTATCTGCGGGACCCAGGAAATCCACAAGATTCTCGAGAAGAAAATCTCCGATTTTCTCCAAACGGATGATACAATCTTGTTTGCCGCCTGCTTCGACGCCAACGGTGGAGTCTTCGAACCCATCATCGGAGCCGAGGATGCGATCATCACCGACCAGCTCAACCACGCCTCGATCATCGACGGCATCCGTCTCTGCAAAGCCCAGAGATATATCTATAAACATGCCGACATGGCCGATCTCGAAGAGAAATTAAAAGAAACTCAGAATCTTCGCTATCGGTTAATCGCCACTGACGGAGCCTTCTCGATGGACGGGGATATCGCCAAACTGGATGAGATCTGTGACCTGGCGGATAAGTACGACGCCATGGTCATGATCGACGATGCCCATGCTACAGGCTTCCTAGGAAAAACAGGTCGGGGTTCGCCTGAATACAGAGGAGTGATGGGACGAGTAGATATCATCACCGGCACCCTCGGCAAAGCCTTGGGAGGAGCCTCAGGTGGGTTTATCTCTGGAAGACGGGAGCTGATCGAACTCTACAGACAGCGCGCCAGGCCCTATCTCTTCAGCAACACGCTGGCCCCTGCTGTCGCCGGAGCCTCGATCGCCGTTTTCGACCTTCTTTCTGAAACCACTGAGCTGAGGGACAAACTCGAGTGGAACACAAAATATTTCCGGGAAAAGATGACAGAAGCTGGCTTCGAAATAACACCCGGAGATCACCCGATCGTGCCCATCATGCTCGGCAAATTCGAAAACGATGCCAAGCTTTCGCAGGATATGGCTCGGGATCTTCTGGATGAAGGGATATATGTTATCGGATTCTACTATCCTGTTGTTCCGCGTGGTCAAGCCAGAATCAGAGTTCAACTCTCCGCGGGCCACGAGAAGGAGCATATCGATAGGGCCATCGAAGCTTTTACCAAGATCGGGAAGAAATACAACGTTATCCAGTAGTCGCTAGAGGCGTTCCTAAATTCAATACAAAAGGGGTCTAAGCAGCCGAATCTTCCTTCAGATCAGGACTGTTCTCCTTTTCCTCTTCCACCTTTTCCATCGTAATACCCGTATAGCCATAAAAAATGGACACGACCGGGTTGGAAAGATTCAGGAAGGCGTAGGGAAGGTACAGGAGGGGATTCACGCCGAGAGTGGCATGCATGAACGCGCCGCAGCTATTCCATGGAATGAGGGGGGAAGACAGAGTCCCAGAATCCTCTAAACACCGCGACAGATTTTTAGGGTGAAGCTTGTGAGCATCGAAGGCGTTCTTGTACATCCGACCCGGGATGACGATGGCTATGTACTGGTCAGAGGCGATGGCGTTCATCCCGATGCAGCTCAAGATGGTCGTGGCCACCAACGAGCCGGTACGCCTGACTCTCTTTAACAAAGCCTGAGCCAAGACTTTGAGCATCCCAGTCCTTTCCATGATTCCCCCGAAAGAGAGGGCACAAATAATCAGGGCCACTGTTTCCATCATGCTGATCAATCCCCCCCTACTCAAAAGATCATCGACCATGGCCACTCCTGTGTTCGAGACATAGCCAGCGTGGGCGGCTTCGATGACATCGGTCAGTGACCGAGACTGAGTGACCATAGCAAAAATCCCCCCCAAGGCCGTTCCCCCTAAAAGAGCCGGAAGCGGAGGAACTTTCTTGAGCACCATCAGGATAACAAACAGAGGAGGAAGAAGGAGGACAGGATGAATATTGAAATTGGATTTGACCGTGGTCATAATGACCTCGATATTCTGCGATTCAAGGACTCTTCCCGAGGCTCTGATCCCCAGCAATCCGAAGAGGATGATGGAGAGAACATAACCAGGGCCCGTGGTATAGACCATGTGCCTGATGTGAGAGAACAAATCCGTACCCGCCACGGCTGGAGCCAGGTTGGTCGTGTCAGAGAGGGGAGACATCTTGTCCCCGAAATAGGCTCCGGACACGATCGCTCCCGCCACCATCGCCACAGGAATCCCCAAGCCTTGGCCTACACCGACCAGGGCCACTCCCACAGTCCCGGCTGTCGACCAGGATGATCCTGTTCCCAGCGAGACGATCGAACAGATGATGAGCGTCGCCACCAGGAATATCGCTGGAGAAAGGACTTTAAGACCATAATAGATCATCGAAGGAACAATACCCCCCAGCATCCAGGTTCCGATCATCGTCCCGACGACCATCAGGATCAAGATGGCTCCCATTGCCAGGGTGATGCCATGGACCATCCCCTCTTGAATTTTTTTCCAGGGGTGCTTGCGGGCTGTGGCCACGATGGCGGCTGCGGCTGCGGCTGAGATCAGGGCAATGTGAGGAGGTTGTTTGAAGATGACGATCGTGAAGAAGAGGGCGACGACCAGAAAGATCACGGGAATCAACGCGATTCCCAAGCTTATGTCTTTCCTCTTTTCACTCATGACTCTAGACTTAAATTAAAGACTAAGAATTTTACTGAAACCCTGGGGAAAAAGCAAACAGATGACAGGAAGGAAAAAATCTAATCCCATTTTTTCTTTCCTGTCATCCCTGCACCTGCCTCCGCAGGCCCAGGCTCCAGCAGGGACCCAGTAAAACAACTGAAAAAGGGGACGGTTCTATTTTTTTCCAGAGAAAAAAATAGAACCGTCCCCTTTTTTTGCCCTTTTTTAATCTAAAAGATCGTCTCTAGTCAGAAGAGAGATGAATGTATAGCCCAGCTTCTCAAGATTCTCTCTGCCGCCTTCAAGCCGATCGACCAGAGTAAGAGCGACAACCACCCGGCCTCCCTCTTCCTCCACGGCTTTGCAGGCTTTCAGGGTCGAGCCTCCGGTTGTCACCACGTCATCCACCACAGCCACCTTCCAACCAGGCTGGAAGGGTCCCTCAATCATCTTTCTCTCTCCGTGCTTCTTGGGTTCCTTGCGGACGATAAAGGCAGGCAGAGGCCTGTCAGTCCTATCACTCAGAGCAGAAACCACACTGACTATCGGGTCCGCTCCGAGTGTGTAGCCTCCGATGGCGTCGATCTCGAAGGCCTTGAGTTCCTCTAGGATCAACCGTGCTGTCAGGTTCGCTCCGTGGGGATCTAGGGTTGTCATCTTGGCATCTATGTAATAACTGCTCACTCTGCCGGAGGTGAGGACCCTCTGCACGTTCGTGCTCAGTGAATTCTCTTTGACCAGTTGAATGAGTTCTTTTTTGAGTTCTTCCTTTTCCATCTTAAAACTCGCTGTAAATGTTCAATAAATTTTGGATATTTTAACGCCCTGATAATATTTTTTCAAGATATCTTTGTAGCTGGCTCCGACCCGAGCCATCCCCACAGCTCCGACTTGACAGAGCCCCACTCCATGACCCCAGCCCTTCCCTCTAAACGTAAAGTGACTGATGGTGTTTGTCTCATCATATTCTCTGTCGATGACAAACAGGGTCTCCCTGAGACCTAGGACTCGGCGGATCTTGAACCCCTTGACCAAAGCTTGTGTTTCACTCCCTTGTATCAAGAGCTCGACCACTCTCTTTGACTCACCTCTGATCTGAGGCACCAGGTCCAAGAGTTCCCCGATCGGATAGAACTGGTTGATTCTTTCCTCGAGTTCCTGCTTTGATTTACGGGCATACCAGAGATGAAGCTTTGAAGCCCGGTCGAGGATGTTCGAGAGCGGAGGATAGATCACCTCCAACATTTGAACCTTGCCCTCCTCCTCGATCCACCTTACCTTCTCTCCGCCCAACAGAGAGAGCCGCGAGTCAAAGACATATTCACCGCTGTTGTTGACTAAGAGAATAATTTCTGGCGACAGTTTGAGTTTGATGGTCTCTATATCTTTCTCGAGTTCAATCTCATCCTCTTCCAGGCCTTTGAAGATCCCCGAATGAGCTAAATCCCGGTAGCTATAGACAATCTTTCCCAAGTAATAGGCCAGCTCACCTCGTGTTAAGGTTGCTTCTGGATTCTCTACAGCCATTGACGACGAGAAAATACCAGATTGAATAAAATAGGCTAGAGAAGCCTTTTCTTCCCCATCCCAGCTCGGATAATCTTTTAAGATGAATTCCCTTTCACTCTCCAACATCAAGTTCTGGATTCGTTCCTCCCAGTCGAAGGCATGAACAGCGAGGCGGACAAAACTACCGTAGTTCAAGTCTGAAGACTGGGGAGAAAAACCATTGCCCTGTCTTTCCAACACGTCCAAGGCATTCTGCGTCCAACTCACAGCTTCCTCATACGAGGCCTCTTCTGAGTAAAACTCGGGATCGAGCTGGCTCGGGATAACCTTCGAGCCGACCAGAGCAACAAGCATA
>CAYGBF010000230.1:0-1736 GCA_964348035.1 uncultured Eubacteriales bacterium
TGGGAAGGCCCGACCCCTCCACCTGGGGAATCGATCCTTAAAACGATAGCCTTTATGTCTTTGTTAAGGCGGAATTCTTTGAGATGGGTCAGCATAGGCGCGGGATCGGCGATAATCCCCTTGATTTCAATTACACCCACCTTTTCGCCAAACTCAAAGGCTGCATCCCTCTTGCCAAGAAAGAAAAGGGCCGCCATACTGATGATGACAACGGCCCCGATAGCGCACATAACCAAGATGGAAAACAATATTGGATGTCTTCTCGCAAACATCGTGTCTATTTACTGTGAACTTTCTCCTTCTTTGTCGGTCTCCTCTTTTTCAACTTCAGCCTCACCGGCCTCACTTACACCCGCATCAACTATTTCCGCAGCGTGCTCCGAGGCGACCTCCTTCCCCTCGCCGTGCTCTGTTGCATTATTCTCCTCGCCAGTCTTTGTATCTACTTTCTCGTCCGAGTCTTCGGATGAGCCTTCCTCTTTGTCCTGGCGGGCATTCACTTGTGCCTCTTCCGCCTCAGGTCCGGTAACCTCCCCAGTAGCCGTTTTGTGACCCTGCTGGTCAGAGCCCTGGTCGTCTATTTCCTCTTTGAGATTCTCTTTCAAAATCTCCTCCAGGCTTGACGGAGGCTCCTTGTAATCGTTCAAGTAATTGGCTACCAGATCATGCTCTTCATCCATTTCCATCTGCTTTATCGAGAGACCAATCCGTCGCTCTTTGGGGTTAATATTGAGCACTTTGGCCGACACTATTTCTCCAACCCGAAACCTGCCCACAGGGGTTTTAAGTTTTTCCTTGCTCACTTCTGAAACATGAACGAGCCCTTCAATGCCTTCCTCCAGTTCAATAAACACACCAAAATCTGTAACATTTGTGACAGTGCCCGTGATCCTGCTTCCTACCTCATATCGTTGAGGAATCGTCTCCCATGGATCCCTCTGAAGCTGTTTGACCCCCAGAGAAAAGCGCTCGTTCTCCTTATCAATGTTAAGAACAATGGCCCGAACTTCGTCACCTTTCTTGTAAAGTTCCGAAGGGTGCTTAATACGTTTGGTCCACGATATGTCGGAGATATGTACCAATCCGTCAATACCTTCATCAATACCGATAAACAAACCAAAATCGGTAATGTTTTTAATTTTACCTTCAATGGTGGTCCCCACAGGATACTTCTCGGCAACCACATCCCACGGATTTGGTACCACCTGCTTCATACCCAGAGAAATTCTCCTGTTCTCAGCCGAAATGTTTAAAACAACAGCCTCTACTGTCTCACCAACCGATACCACCTTGGAGGGATGACGAATCTTTCTCGTCCATGACATCTCCGAAACGTGGATCAGGCCCTCGACTCCCTTTTCAAGTTCCACAAAGGCCCCATAGTCCGCCAGACTTACAACTTTACCTACAACATGAGAGCCTATCTGATATTTTTCTTCAGCCGTCGTCCATGGATCCGGCACAAGCTGCTTCAAGCCAAGGGATACGCGTTCCCGTTCCAGGTCGAGACTCAACACCTTCACCGTAATATCATCTCCCACAGAGAACATCTCAGAGGGATGACTTACACGCCCCCAAGACATGTCTGTGATATGGAGGAGGCCATCAATACCTCCCAAATCGACAAAAACTCCATATTCAGTGATATTCTTGACCACACCCTGCATGACTTTGCCTTCGTGGATTGTGGTAAGGGTTTCGATGCGCTTTGCATCTCGTTCATTTTCAAGGATCAC
>CAYGBF010000231.1:0-8910 GCA_964348035.1 uncultured Eubacteriales bacterium
AAAGTGGAAGGCAGAGCCGACCACGTAGGCCACCTTCCTCTCTACGGCTTTTGGAAACAGGTCCTCGGCGTTAACTCTCTCTGGCAAAGACACCCACAGAAAGAGACCTCCTTGAGGATGGGTCCAATCGATACCCAAGTCCTCTGGCACGTACTTCTCTAATGCTTCGAGCATGATATCGCGTTTTTTGCGGTAGACGTCTACGATCTTCTCGATATGCGGCTCCAGCCGGCCTCGACGACAGAACTCGTAGACGATGGATTGGGCCAGCGGAGATGTACATAAATCCGCGGGCTGTTTGGCCATGACCAGCTTATCCATTATTGCTCGGTTGGCGATTATCCAACCCATGCGGGTCCCGGGAAATAAAATCTTCGAAAACGTGTGGAGGGAAAAAGCATAGCCTCTTTTATCCATAGCTCCGACCATGGGCAGGGATTCGCCTTCGAACCGCAATTCCCGGTAGGGGCTGTCTTCAACGACGATGGTGTCATACTCATAGCAGAGTTCTAAGAGCTTTTCCCGCCGCTCGAGGGACATCGTGACTCCGGAAGGATTTTGAAAATCAGGAACGACATAGATGAATTTTATCTTCTCCTGTTTCCCGGCAAAGTCCTTAAGGATCTGTTCGACTCTATCTATGTCCATGCCCTGCTTATCGACGGATACTCCTATGAAGTTAGCTCGATAAGATTTGAAGGCCTGCAGAGCCCCGAGATAGGACGGCAGCCCGATGATGATCGGGTCTCCGGGGTTGATGAAGACCTTGCCTATGATATCCAGGGCTTGTTGTGATCCGGAAACGATCAGTATGTTTTCCTGATCGATATCAGCCCCCTCATCCTCTCTCATCCAGTTCACCAGGTATTCGATCAACCGGCTGTCTCCCTCGGTGGGGCCGTACTGAAGGGCCAGTTCTCCCTCTCTGTCTAAGACTGTTTTTATGACATCTTTCATCTCCTCTACGGGGAACAGTTCAGGATAAGGAAGTCCGCCAGCAAAAGAAATCACCCCTGGCTTTCGGGTTAACTTCAACAGCTCACGGATTTCCGATCGCTTCAAGACTTTAGAGGTTTCGGATAATAATTCGGTTAAGATATCCGCAATGATTTTCATATGATTAGTCCTCCTGGTTGAAGGATGTGTTCTTCCTCCCCTCAATCTCTATGTTTTTCAATCACAATTTTCCACGGGAGAGATATATGTTCTACCATTTTTTTTAATATCTTTCCAGATATCTTGTCGTAAAATATTCATCCTTGACTTCGGGATTGAACTGGATTTCATCGATCTTCAGGATGGATTTTCGTCCGTTCTGTTTGTTGACCATGTTCATATGCATCGGCCTGTACTTGCGGTTTTCCGGATCCAGTTCTTTGACTTCTTTGACCGTTAGCTCTTTATGAAGCTCGCCGTCCAGGTCGTAATAGATGGCTCGCCTTATAACGAAATCCTCCTTAGCTACGTAGATAATTCTTCTGGAAAATCCATTTTCATCGGCGATATCATCATCAACGGGAAGCATCTCGATTATCCAGCAGAGAGTCCTTTCCACCACCTCCTCCCCCTGCAATGTGTAGGTAAAATCCTCAAGATTCGGTGGCGTCATATCGGCGTAAGAAAATTCCGACCCCATGAAGTTCTTGGCCTTCTCGCTGCTGACGATACGCCTTGTTTTTCTGAGCGCAGGCATGAATAGCCACATATCATCATCCTTTTTTTCATAATCAAAGGTGAGAAGTCCGGTGCCTTTGACATCTGCGGGCGAGAGGAATCGGATCAGTCTTTTCTCTGTCTCACCGTTGTCGAAGAGTTTGGTCACCGAAGCGATCCTCCTGATGCGTTCTCTCCCCTTTTGATCGATGATGGTCATCGTCGAAAGGGCCTCAGCCCCAGCCAGCTTGGTGGCCTTGAATGATCTGTCCACAATCATCTCCGCTGAAAGGTCATCCTGGGCACTAAGCAAAGAGAAGCCAACACAAACGGAAAAGGCAACAAGAAAAATAAAGATGTTGATTCTTATCATTTGTTTTCTCCTTCAAACAGGCTTTCAGTCAGGTTCTAGAAATTTTGGTCTCAAGACAATACACAGTGATGGAATCAGGATTAAGGCCCCGACAAGACAAGAAAATATCGAGACGATGACCAGAAACCCAAAAAATCGGACGGGCAGGAAACCCGAAGTCATCAAGGCAGCAAACCCAACGATCACGGAAAACGCATTGAAGACTATCCCTCTGCCTGTCGTGACGAGAGTCTCTTTGGCGGCTTCCGGCGGAGGTCGTCCATCGGCACGCTCCTCCCGGTATCTCCAGAGAAAATGGATCGTATAGTCCACGCCCACTCCGATCATGATCGAACTCAGCATGGCTGTGGAGATATTCAACTCGATCTTAAAAAAACCCATAAAGCCAAAAAGCACCATCATAGAAAGAGCTAGAGGAATGGCCGAGATGAGCCCAGCAGCCACTGAGCGGAATAAAGCCATCAGAAGGATTCCCACGACCAGGATTGCCAAAGAAAGGGAAAGAAACTGTCCTCTGACGATCTTATGGGCCATCTCGGAGAGGATGGTCGCAAAACCCCCGACAAGCCTGATATCTTGATCGTTCTTGACTCGGTCCTCGATCTTGTCGATAACTCTGTTGAGCTTTTTGGTGCTGGCCGTGTTGAGGCGGGCAGTGACCATGGCATTCTCGTAAGGAAAATCCACCATCTTCTCAAAGTCCTCTGGATCTCCGCTCATAGAGTAGAGCTCAAAATACTGGGCCACGGCATTCCGTGTGTCGGGGATCCGGTCGTATCCCTCCTCCCATTCTTCATTCAGGGCCCGACTCATCTGTCGTACCACTCGGGCCACCGAGGTTGTGTTCCCGACTTCTGGCAATTCTCCCAACTCTTTCTCCAGCTGATCTATCTTCTTCATGACCCGAGGATCCTTGATATCTCCCTCGAAGACTACCGAGAGATTCTGGGCCCCGCCGAGATGTTTATTGATTAAACCAGAAGCATAAGGGATTGGATGTCCCTGAGGGAAGTACTTGTTCGGGTCAGTATCGATGATGACAGAAAATATGCCGACGGAGATAATCAGAGCTGAAATAACCGCTGCCCCGATGATAATCTTAGGACGTTTGCTGACGATATGCCCAAACAGCCCCAGCATCCGCTCCAGGATTGGCTTCTTCTTTGGATTCGGGTTGGACCGGATGACCGGCTTCGCTTTGGGCAGGATCGAGACGAAGGCGGTGATGAAAAGAAGACTGGCCGCTAGGGCAAATACGATGCCAGCCGCGGCCAGGATGCTGAGCTGGCGGGCCGCAACGATGATATGCCCCAGAAGGCACAACATGCCAGCCATGGTCGTTAGTCCGGTAACCAGCACAGGCTTACTCAGGTTCTGAAATATGTTCTTGGCCAACTCTTGTTTTGAGTAGGTGTTGCCTTCTACGTTGTATTCCTGGTATCGGGCGACCAGATGTATACCGTAATCATTGGCAATCGCGATCAGCATGACCGGAAGTACGACAGTGATGACATGAATCTTCCATCCCAAAAGAGGAATCAACCCCATAGAAAAAAGAATGGACATCAGAACGACGAAAAAAGGAAGGATCACCCCCCGAAGCTGCTTGAAACAGATAAACAGGAAGACGAGCATGATGAGTATACCCAGGGGAAGCAGACGGCGTAAATCACTCTGTATGTTCTTGTTGAATTGAAACCTTATGTAGGGAAGACCGCCCAAGACAACCTCTTCCTCGCCCGGATTTTCCTTTATGATCTTCTGGATTTCACCGATGAGATAAGCATCAGACACCTCGGTCTTAAGCAGGGCGATGACCGCCGTCAGGGTAAAATCTTCGGAAACGACACTCCCGTAGACCACATCATTCTCGGTGATTTCATTCCTCAGTTTTTCCCTTTGGTCCTCCGTCTTCGGGATACGTTTTACGGCCGGATTGACGATCATAGCTCCTTCTCCGGCTTTAATGCTTTTCATCTCGAAGAGGCTCAGGACCTTGTCCACTCCCTTAACCCGTTTGATTTGCTTGGATAAATTTTTTGTCCGTTCCAGCGTTTCTGGTCTGAGCACATCATCCGTCCTGATGATAACCATCAGCATCTCAGTCCCGCCGAAGATCTCGTCGATGAGATCGGTGTTGATTCTTGAGGTCATGTCCGAAGGGAGCATGGCTTTGACGTCGGATTCTATTTCAGCCCGTGGCAGCTGGCTGGCAAAAACAAGAGTTATGACTATGAAGAATATAATGATGACCCATCGGAAGCGAACAATACCGTCAGCCAGCTTACCCATCTTTCAATCCTTCTTGCTCCGTCTGTCTGCTGGCGATGACGCCGTGGACGCCATCTAAAAATAGAGTCGTTATAGTCTTTGTAAACTGTTCATAGTAGGTATCATCGAATTCGACTTCTTGAACACGCTGGAGCACGGGTTTCATCCGGAAATGGGTGAATATGATGGCCATCAGGCTCGGCCCGATCATACCCATCAGGAAATAATCTGGGGGATCCACGCCAAACCGTCGGATAAGTCCGCTTGTTCTCTGGATGATCATCATTATCCTTTCTGCCTTAAGTTCAGCAATCTCCGGGACATCGAGGGGAAGCTCGTTGTAGGTGACCAAGGCTAGATCTGTGTTTTCTCTGACAAAGTTGACGATGTTCCTGATCAGGTTCCTGACACATTCTTCGGGAGACAGGCTTTCATTATCGACTCCGGCAAAAAGCTCGGAATAGCGATCAAAAAATTCTTCGACGATGGCCTTGAGAATCCCGACTTTTCCCTCAAAGTAGTAAGAAATCATCGCCAGGTTGACGCCGGCTGCGCTGGCGATTTCACGCACCCCTACGCCTGAGTATCCTTTCTGGACAAAAAGCGAAATAGCCGCATCCAGTATTCTCTGTTTAGGTGCCACGTTCTCCTTATCTGTCATCGTCTCCTCCTAAAAAGAAGCCCTAAGCTCCACGAATAAAGAATTCAACGTCGAACCGATGGTGTCGAAAAGGGTGTCCTTTTGACCGGTAAAAATCTCTCCCCCTACCGTTAATTCCAGAGCATCAGCAATATCATAGGTCAACTTCGGCCTCAACAGGAATTCTTCTGAAGTGGTATGAATCAGTCCCAAAACCTCTACGCTCATCGTTTGGTGAAGCAGCTTTTTCTCGATCCGGAAGGACAGGGAATGGCTGAGCCCATGCAGCTGGGAGGTGATCATGCGGTTTCTTTGGGTCAGTTCATAACTGGGGATATCTAACGGATGGAGGGGACGTTCCAGGTCCTTAAAATCAAAAACATACCGTCCGATGTACTGGAGGATGACACTCAAATCTCCAGAAAATTCTCTGTCTATCCCGAACACGTAATACAGATCCGGATTGGAGATGTGGATGAATCGTTCATGATCTTCAAGCGGCTTTCTGTAGGCTAATTCTCCCCTCAATCCGCAAGAGCCAACCGTGGTCTGAAAATCGGCCCCAAGAATATGAAGCCGGTAAGACTTCGGGAAAACCTCGATGAACAGATTATCGAGAGCGAGGGCAAGGATCTTGGCTGAAATGCCAGGGAAGGGATTATGGCCATTGAAGTAAGAGAGGGAGCCGTCGATCGAGGACATCTCAAAGTTCAACCGGAGGGCAAAGGCGCTGTTTCTGACCCGAGCGTCGGGATAGTCGGGATCGACGAGCGTGACACCTGGAGGAAAGGATATGAGGTCGGTTGGAATATAAGATGATTTATAAGCCGGAACCCAGATCGCTTCAATCCGCACTGGATAGAGATTATAGGTAGAACGGATGAGAAAATTGGCCTGCCTCCGATCGTCTTCATCAGAAGAGCGGACCAACATATTTTTCGGAGTGATGTTGTCTGTAGGGTTTAGGCCATCGGCTCTTCCCCAGACGACGATCTGGTGTCCAATCCTGAAGTCGAATGGACCCGCATAAACATTCACATAGGCTTCACGAAGGTTGATTTCGGACACGGATTTTTGGAATTCATACCCCCGGCGGAACCTGATCTCGGCAAAGGCATCTCCAAAACTCTGCTTTCTTACTTTGAGTTTTAAATCGGCTTCACCATAGCCGCTTTTCAACTCGGCCTCGCTGACATCCGGAACTTTGCCCACGAAGAGCACACTCCGAAGATACCCGTTCAATTCATAAGGTTTTTCTTCTTTTTTTTGACCCGCCTCAGCATCCTCGAACAAGCTCTGGGAGTGGAGGAGAGAGGAAAAAAGCAGGAACAAAACAATCCCTATGGGCTTTCTCTTCATCGATGCCTCCAACGGAATGATTTAAACAAACGTTTGTTCATCATGCATAAAGTAATAATACAACAAACGTTTGTCAAGTGGCTGAGGAAATTGATGGGGAGATTGGGGTCAGGATTTTGAGGAGCTCAGCTTCGCCAGTTTTTTCTCTTCTCCCATGATTATAAGGACATCACTGTCCTTGATGACAAAGTCGGCATCGGGGATGAAGGTCGTTTTCTCCGCGATGAGCTCCCTGATGGCGATAATCTGGACGCCGTATTTATTCCTGATATCCAAGTCTTTTATAGTCTTGCCGATGAATTTTTCAGGAGGGGCAATCTCCTGGATGCTGAGTCCCGAGACGAGGGGCAGGAATTCCAGGATGTTCGGGTTGTTCAGCTTCAAGGCTGTTTTAATGGCCATATCTTTCTCAGGATAGATGACCTCAGTCGCACCGACAGCCTCCAGGACCTTGGCATGGTCCTCGGTCAAGGCTTTAGCCACGACATGCTTCACGCCGAGCTCATGAAGGTAAAGGACGGTCAGGATGGAGGCTTCCATCTCCGGACCTAGACTGACGATCACGACATCCATATCCGTAATCCCGATGGCTTGGAGGTTATCTTTAACAGCGGCATTCATGTTCACCGCATGGGTGACGAAATTCTTTTCTTCTTCGATCCTGTTGCTATCTCTGTCTACCGCCAGGACCTCATTGCCTTTTTCGTAAAGAGTCTTAGCCACATTCGATCCAAAGCTGCCCAATCCTATCACGGCAAATTTCATAGATATCTCCTCTCATTCCTAACCTATCATAACAGTTTCTTTGGCGTATTCAAATCGTCCGTGGGCCCTCTCCCGACTGAAGGCATAGAGTAACGTCAGGGGGCCGATCCGGCCGACATACATGGTCAGGATGATCATAATCTTACCCACAGGGGTCAGCTTCGGTGTCAACCCCAAAGAAAGCCCCACGGTGCCGAAGGCTGAGAAAACCTCGAACAGAACTTCCCGGAAGCTCGCGTCGGGTTGGGTAAGCAGCAGGATAAACGAGGAAAGAAAGATGACCAATACGGCCAGAGTGACCACGGTGAAGGCTTTGGTCACCAACTCCAGGGGAAGGGTCCGGTAGAAAAGGTTGACCGTGTCTCTCGCGGCCAATTTCGACTTTAGAAACGCGAGGATGACGCCTATCGTACTCGTCTTGACTCCACCTCCTGTGGATCCCGGACAGGCCCCGACAAACATCAACATCATCAAAAGGAGGATAACGGCCAGGCTCAACGAGTTTATATTCATCGTGTTAAAACCAGCTGTGCGCGGCGTGATGACTTGAAACACAGAACAGAAAAGCTTTTCCTGTCCTGAAAACTGTTTTAAGGAATGATCCCACTCGATGAGGACAAAAACGGCGAGGGAGATGATGATCAGGCCCAAAGTCAGAGCCAAAACCAACTTGGCATGGAGGGAGAGTTTCATCTTCTGTCTCCTGAAAAGACCTATAAACCTCCCTTTCAACTCATCGATCACCAAAAATCCCAGCCCCCCGAGCACGATCAGGAGGATGAGTGTTATGTTTATCCAAGCGCTATCCCTGAATCCGTAGAAACTCTGGCTGAAAAGAGAAAACCCGGCATTACAAAAAGCTGAGACGGAATGAAACACAGCCAGATTGAGAGACTTAACCCATTCATAATCTCTCAGCCAGAAGAAAAAGAGGGAAAGCACGCCTAGAGATTCTATGGCCAATGCGTACAGGAATATCTTTTTGATCAAGGATTTAAAGTCCCTCGGGGCCATGTAGTGAAAATCCTCTTGGATCATGATTTTATCTTTAATCGAAATCCTTCTTCCTGCCGCCAGGAGGATAAGAGTGGAAAACGTCATGATGCCCAACCCCCCCAGCTGAAAAAGGATGAGAATGATCCCCTGCCCGAATGGAGTAAAAGAGGTCGCTGTATCTTGGACGATAAGCCCTGTGACACACACTCCTGAAGTCGCCGTGAACAGGGCATCTATTAGGGACATGTGGCCTGCTTGGGTGCTGAACGGCATGAGAAGACAGACGGTGCCGATGAGGATGGCGATAACAAAACTCACGGCCAGGAATTGAGCCGGTTGGAATTTTCTCTCGCCCTTGATGTTCTCTCTCCCTGGGAAGTCTTTAGGCTGGATACTCAATCTATTACGTAATCAGAATTTTGTCAATTTCATTCCAGCGAAGGTTGGGACAAGCTGAATCCCTGCCTCCGCAGGGACAGGCTAGATTTCAGCCGCAGCCTGTGCCAGCATAGGCTGGTGCTGGAATGACGTTAAGGACTAGCCCCCTGCTGTATCCTGCGTGTTTCGATACCCATCAGCCTGAGCCCGATTGACAATACCCCTGGCATATGCTACTTTCAGTGAGATAACCATGAACTTTTTCAATCTGATTTTGGAGGCTGGGATCGTCGTTCAACTCGTCATCCTCATCCTCCTCTTCTTTTCTATCTTCTCCTGGGCCATCATTTTCTTCAAGAGAAAGACTATGAAATCCGCGGTTTCTCAATCCCGGAAGTTTCTGGCCGTTTTCCGGAGGAGCCAAAACCTGGTCGAAGTCAATGAAGCCGCCCGGAAGTACCGACAGAGTCCACTG
>CAYGBF010000232.1:0-1913 GCA_964348035.1 uncultured Eubacteriales bacterium
TCCGGATTAACTGGATGGCTTGAGGAGCGTCTTTGGCCTGACCTACGATTTCTATTCCTTCTATCTCAGCCAGGATTTCTTTGACCTGGGCGCGTAGAGCATCAGAGTCGTCGGCAATAAAGACACGCACAATCCTTTCCCGCCTGAAATTTTGCTGATGAGTTGTTTAAAGCCTCATCCAGGTGAGCCAAATTCTATGTAGGAGATTAGGGAATGTAAATTAGAGAATGGATGATTTTTTTGTAGGGGATTTTCTTACAGGATTTCTTGATTAATGGTCTTTACGAGGCCTATTTCCTCATTCCACAAGGTGGTTTTTGAGGGCGTAGCGGATGAGCTGGACGTTGTTTTTGAGGTTCATTTTCTTGAGGATCCGGGACCGGTAGGTGTCGACTGTTTTCACACTCAGGGAGAGGGCATCGGCTATGTCCTTTATCCTTTTCCCGGAGGCGATAAGACACAAGACCTGGAACTCCCGGTCTGTCAGTCTTTCATGGGGGAGTTTTTTGCCGCTTTCGCCAAGTTCCAAAGCCAGCTTATCAGCCAGAGGGGGTGTGATATACCTCTTTCCCCTGGCTACTTTCCGGATGGCTTTGATGAGCTCATCCATTTCACTGGCCTTTGTCAGATAGCCGTTAGCCCCGGCTCTTAAGGAACGGACACCGTAGTCCGCCTCTGGGTGCATACTCAGGATGAGAACGGGGAGTTTGGGCTTCAGGTTTTTTATCTGTTTCAGGATATCCAGGCCGCTTCTTCCCGGGAAGGAGATGTCTAAAAGGACCAGGTCGCAGTCGGTGCGGTTGAGGACGTTGATCGCTTCGTGGGGGCTGCTGGCCTCGCCGTTGATTTCCATGTCGGGGGTATCCTCAAAGATCTGCTTGAGGCCTTCTCTGAAGATCGTGTGATCATCGGCCAGAAGGATTTTAATCATGGTTTATGACCTTTTTATTCTCTCGATGGGAAAACTTACGGAGACTGTGGTTCCTTTGTTCGGGGTACCGGATAATCTGAGCTTGGCGCCGAAGGGAAGGATGCGTTCGCGCATGCCTATGATGCCTAAGGATTCGGAGGAGGTGATATCGCGTTCATCTATGCCTTTCCCGTTGTCGCGTATTCTGAGCTCGAGATTCTTCTTCTTTCTTTTCAAGCTGACACTGACCTGGGTGGCCTGGGAGTGGCGGGCGACGTTGGTTAGAGCTTCCTGCATGATGCGGTAGATCGCGATCGTACACTCTGGATCGAGTGCGAAATTTATGGGTTCCAGGTCTTCCCGGGATTTGATTTTGGTCCGGTTCTGGAAATCCCGGGCCAGCCATTTCATCGCGGCTACGAGCCCGACGTCATCCAGGATGCTGGGCCTTAGTTCTGAGGAAATCCTCTGGACTTTTAGTACGGTGTTACCGACGAGTGTGGACATCGATTGAATCTTTTTATGAATCAGGTCTTGATCCTCAGAATCGGCTGGGAATTTGTGGGATAACCAGGAAAGTCCTATTTTTAAGGTGGTCATGGCCTGCCCGAGTTCGTCGTGGAGCTCGCGGGCGATGCGCTGACTTTCTTTTTCCCGGGCAGAATGGAGATGGTGGGAGAGCCGGCGGAGTTCCTTCTGGGAACGGCTTAACTGCTGTTCGTAGCGGCGCTGCTGGGTAATGTCTGTGAGCACGGCAAGACTTCCTTTGTAACGGCCCTCGTCATCGAGGAGGGGGGAGGCGGAGATAGAGAGGAGGGCCTTCCGGCCGTCTTTCCCCTTTCCTTCGATTTCGTAGGTGGAAGACAGGCCTTTTTTTCGGCTGGCGACCTGCTTTTTGAAGATGGGGATGAATTCCGGGCTGAGGAACTCGAGCGGTGAGTGGCCTATGATGTCTTCTTTATTGTAGCCGCTCTTTTCCAGATATTTATCATTCACATAGGCC
>CAYGBF010000233.1:0-3818 GCA_964348035.1 uncultured Eubacteriales bacterium
GAGGAGAGCGAGGCCCGAATCGGAGCGGGATTTCCTCGCTGGGGAAAGTCCGCGTGTTTTCGATGCACCCTACCTGATCCATAATAGTAACGGTTATCACGGAAATAAGGATGCTTACCCTTGTGCTCTCTTTCTTTATATCCACCATCTGATATGCTATAATTTCTTCCTTACCGTATGAGACCTCAAGATTATTCACCTGTCATCGGGGACGATCTCCATTCCCCCTGTTTGATCAGCTGGTGGAACGTGACTAACCTGGACAATTTAAGGTGATAG
Organism: uncultured Eubacteriales bacterium; assembly: GCA_964348035.1. Classification (GTDB taxonomy): domain Bacteria; phylum Acidobacteriota; class Aminicenantia; order Aminicenantales; family Aminicenantaceae; genus CAYFXE01. The sequence goes on from CAYGBF010000233.1 coordinate 280, forward strand.
AACTTTTTCATATCTGGAAGCAGTACCAAAAACCCCAATGGGCTCTTTCTGATGTCACCCTTCATGTGGAAGATGGAGATTTCTTTTTTGTCACTGGACCCAGCGGCTCAGGGAAGACCACTCTCCTCAAGATTATATTCCGTGAGCTCTACCCGACCCAGGGACAGATCATCATTGACGGCAGGAACATCTTGAAGATTCCAGCTCACAAAATCTACAGACTGCGCAGGCGTATGGGGATGGTCTTCCAGGATTTCCGGCTTCTCTTCCACAAAAGAGTCTTCGACAATGTTTCTGTCGTTCTCCAAGTCTTAGGGATTTCCCGCAAGGACATCAGACGAAAAGTCTTCGATGCCTTGCGGATGGTTAATCTGCACAACAGGATGTGGGATTATCCTTCCCATCTCTCCTATGGAGAACAGCAGAGAGTCGCTATTGCAAGAGCCATCGTCAACAATCCAAGAATCATCCTGGCTGACGAACCCACTGGGAACCTGGATCCAGAACTGGCTTTTGAAATTATGGATCTCTTTAACCAAATCAACAAAAGAGGGGCGACAGTCATCATCGGGACGCACGACCGAGAGCTCATCCGACATTTCGGCAATAAGATCCTTTTTCTGTATAAAGGCAAACTCATTAGAAAGGAATCGCTCTGATCACTCAAAAGCTGAACTATTTTCTCAGGGAAACGGCCAACAATCTCTGGCAGTTCAGAGCCCGGAATATATTTTCTATCACCATCATCTGTTTTTCTTTCCTGATCCTAGGCATCTTTCTTTCTCTCTCTAACAATCTCCAATACGTCGCTCAACAGCTGTCCAAGGATATGGCTGTTGTCGTTTACCTGGAAAGGAATGCAGACAGCGAACACACCCAGAAGATCGAGGACCAGATAAAAGAGTCGACTCTTTTTTCTCGAGTTCAGTATATCTCTTCTGAGAAAGCGTTGGAGCGGTTCGGCGAGAAATTCCCAGAACTTCAAGGCATCATCCGAAATTTAAACATGAATCCCTTCCCGCCTTCTTTCGAGATTGCTATCCAGGACCAAAACATCTCCGCAGACACAATCCAGACCTTCATCCGAAACCTCAGAGAATCCGAAGGTGTTGAGGATGTTCAATTCAGCCAAGAATGGGTGGAGAAAGTCCAGTCCGTCAGTCGGTTGATCAAGGCCATCGGATTCTTCCTGGGAGGTATTCTTGTCCTTGCTTCATTCTTTATCATCTCCAACGTGATCAAGCTCAACGTGTTCGCTCGAAAAGATGAGATAGAAATCCTCCGTCTGGTTGGGGCAACCAATGCCTTCGTCAGGATCCCCTTCCTGGCTGAGGGGGTTATTCTCGGGATATTGGGCGGTGTTGTTTCGCTCCTCCTTCTTCTCGTCCTGATAAATATCTTTCCTGTCTATCTCGGGTCCTCCTTGGGAGCTCTCCAAGACCTGGTCAGTTTCCGCTATCTTTCTGTAGCTCAATGTCTTCTGCTCATCGCCGGAGGAGCCATCATCGGCTGTCTTGGAAGCTTCAGTTCCTTGGCTCGTTTTTTAAAAGAACAGGAAAGCTGAATCCGGAAGTCCCACCTCACCGTTCGAAAATATGGCTGGCTGAGGAATGGGCGTGTCTTAAAGGTTCAGGGATCCGATAGCGTGAACAATCCAGGACGATTCTTATCGCCATCGAAAAATCGATTTGATTCCCGGGAGAGACAAAAACTGGCTTGATCCCGTCCCGGGTTCTCAAACACACACCAACCTTCTCCCTTTTGTCGTTCAAGACATCCGTGAATTCTCCCCTTTTTGACCCTGGGGAAGAAGAGCGGAAATACGGACTCTTGGCACAGCCGATCGTAGATATATCTAAAAGGACGCCGATGTAGGAGGCTAAACCCATCCGGCGCGGATGGGCGATCCCGTTCCCATCCACCAGTGTCACTTGAGGCCTCGTCTTGATCTTCCTGAAGGCAGCAAAAAAGGCCGGGGCTTCTCGAAAAGCCAAGTACCCGGGGATATAAGGAAATGTGACCTCCTGAACAGCTTGAACTTCTTCAACCAGTCTTAATTCAGGTACACGAAAGATGACAACCGCCGCCGCTATGGCTTTTCTTCTGGCATCATAGCTGAAGTCCGCTCCTCCGATAAACCTCACCTCTTTTTCTTCCCACCGGAGTATCAATTTTTTCGAAAGCTGACGTTGAAGTTCGGCCACATCTTTTAAATCCACTTCTTTTCTCATCATGTCCAACAAGAAGTCTAGTCAGTTGCCGATCAAAGGTCAACGTCGTCGATTCACTTATACCCCTGGGACAGATTGACATGGTACCAGTCTTGTCATAAAATCTCCTAGGAATGGCATCCCTCGGACAGGAACTCAGGCGAGAGAGAGAATTAAGGGGTATATCCCTAAAGGAGATCTCCGATTCGACAAAAATCGGTATCCGTTATCTCCGGGCTCTCGAAAACGACAACCTAGAAATCCTTCCTGGCCGGTTCTTTACCAAGGGCATAATTCGGGCATTCGCCAAGCACCTCGGTCTTGATGAAGAGTCAGTCTTAAACAAGTACTATGAAGACATCCTTCTCCGGGAACAGCTGCAGGAGAAGGAAAAGAAGAAGAAAGAACACGATTCGGGTGAAACACCTAGAGGAGTTACGAGAATGATTCCCTACGGTGTCGGTCTTACGATTGTCGTCCTCGTTATTCTTTCTTTTTTTATCCTGAGACCAAGAAAATCTGAACCTCTCGAGGAAACATCCCTTCCGGCAGGGTCTCTCCAAGGTGAACTGCCCCAGACTCCGTCCTCCTTCCAACTGGAGCACTATCAAGGTGACAGAATTCGTCTGCAGCTCTCTTTCAAGGAAAGAACATGGATTCAAGTCTATGCCGATGGGGAATTAATGCTTGACGGGATAAAAAATCCTGGAGAGACGACCGACATCCGAGCTTCGGAAGAGCTTCTCATCCATCTCGGGAATGCTGGAGGTGTTATCTACAACCTGAACAATAGGCAAGGAAGACCTTTTGGCTCGAGGGGTGCTGTTGTCAAAAACATCAGAATCACACCCGAAAATCTCCGTGACTTCTTCGCTCACAAGGAGGAGCAGGAGAAAACCAAGAATATTTGATCATGGAAAAAACGCGAAAAAAAGGTCCCCGCTTCGTCGGAGCCATCATCGTTCTCCTCATCATCCTTTTCTTTGCCATCGAATTTTTCATCCGTGAATCACAAGAATTCTCTCCGACCGCCTTCACCAACATCCTTCTCTCAACTCTCCAGATTATCGTCCTTCTTCTGTTTCTCATCCTCCTTTTTGTTCTGAGCCGAAACCTGATAAAGCTTTACTCAGAACGAAAAAGAAAGGTCGTCGGGGCTCATTTTAAAACAAAACTGCTTTTGTTCTTCACGGCCCTGTCTCTCATCCCCACCCTTCTCCTGTTCTTGTTTGCCAGTGATCTGATCAGCCGTAACATCGAAAACTGGTTTAAAACGCCGATAGACAAAATCCTGGACGACACCAAGAGCCTGGCGGACGGCTTTTACCA
>CAYGBF010000234.1:0-2531 GCA_964348035.1 uncultured Eubacteriales bacterium
CGTCAGGCCGAAGTCTCCAAACTCCAGTTCAAACTTTCCTTCCCGGCCTCCATCCACCCCGAGGCCATAACCGGACGGGTTTTCGTCATGATCACCAAGACAGATGCGAGCGAGCCTCGTCTTCAAGCCGGTTCTTGGTCGAGAAGCATCCCGTTTTTCGGGAAGGATGTGGAACAGATGAAACCGGGGGAGGTGGCGGTTATCGATGAGAATGTTTTGGGTTATCCGCCGAAGAGCCTGAGTGAGATACCGGCTGGGGATTATTTTGTCCAGGGTTTGGTCAATATCTACACGGAATTTCATCGTTCTGATGGACATGTCATCTGGGCCCACATGGATCAGTGGGAAGGGCAGCAGTTCAACAGGTCTCCGGGAAACCTGTACAGTGAGGTCCAATCAGTCCACCTCGATCCCGGTAAAGGATACACGGTGGATTTAAGCCTGGACCAGGTGATCCCTCCGATCGAGGTGCCCGAAGATACGAAATGGGTCAAACGGATCAAGATTCAGAGCCAGCTCCTGACTGAATTCTGGGGGCACCCTATTTATTTGGGGGCGACAGTGCTCCTTCCCGATGGGTATGAGGATCATCCGGATGTTTATTATCCCGTCCACTACAGGCAGGGCCACTTCTCCCTGAGACCACCCCACCGCTTCAGAGAAGGTACTGACTTTCATAAGATCTGGACGTCCGAAGGTTTTCCTCGAATAATCGTCGTGACCTTCCAGCACCCCTGCCCGTATTTTGACGACTCTTATGCCGTCAATTCGGCCAATTGCGGTCCCTACGGCGATGCGATCCTGACCGAGCTCATCCCGGCAGTGGAAGAAAAATTTCGGATAATCCGCAAACCCTATGCCCGGGTTCTTTCCGGAGGATCAACAGGCGGTTGGGAAGCACTAGCGCTGCAGGCGTTTCATCCTGATTTTTTCGGAGGGGCCTGGATTTTCAACCCTGACCCGATCGATTTCCGGTATTACATACTGACGAATATTTACCAGAATAAAAACGCTTTTTACAAGGAATACGGATGGCTGAAGCCGGAGCGGCCGATGATGAGGGATGTTCGGGGGCAAGTATTGGTCACTCTGCGGCAGTTGAGTCAGATGGAAGCGGCCCTGGGGTCGAAGGGGCGATCCGGTCAACAGCTCGACATCTGGCAGGCCGTTTACGGACCGGTGGGGGAAGATGGCTACCCTAAGCCTCTCTGGGACAAATTGACAGGAGAAATAGATCATGATGTCGCTCTATCCTACAAAGAGCGTTATGATCTCCGGAATTACATCCAGAGCAACTGGTCCTGGCTCGGTCCTAAACTGGTCGGCAAGCTGCATTTCATCTGCGCTGAAATGGATAATTACTACCTGAATCAGGCCGTGTATGAGATGGCCGAATTCCTCGAAAACACCAAGGATCCGTATTATGCGGGAAGTATCCAGTACGGACGCCCGCGTAAAGGGCACGGCTGGTCTCCCTACGGACGAAACTCGGGGAATCTGACCAGGGCCTTGGCTGAGCACATCACCAAAAATGCTCCTCAAGGTGAAGATCCGGATCAGTGGAAATATTAAACGGGGTAGCCTATCTTTCAAATCAGCCACGCCTCGCCTCTCAATGCTGCCCGACGTGAGTCTTTCTTCCCCTCGATCGTTTGGCTAACTTTTTTTCTTTTGAACTCGTAATCGGGACGATTCTGACGACTAAACTTTTGGGAGGAAGGACACTGGATTTTTCTTTAGTTTTCAGCATGAGTGTTATGGTCGTTTCTTTATTCGTCTTCGTCCAGATTCTGAAGCACGAACGGAGCGAATAAAAAGGAAGGCCATTCATTCGCCGATGATGACCTGAGATGTTTTCAGTCAAATCCGCACATCCCGATACCAAATGGAGGCCTCAAATTCTATGAACGGAAAGAGAACGAGAAAGATCGCTGTCGCCAATCACAAAGGGGGGGTGGGGAAAACGACGACCACGGTCAACCTGAGCGCGGCCTTAGCCAAGGCCGATAAAAAGGTCCTGCTCTTGGATCTGGACCCCGCCGCTCACGCCACCTACAGTCTGGGCATACTGGCTCACAAGAGGGAAAAAACCGTCTATAACCTTATCAAAAGAGATGCCCCACTTAGCGAGGTCGTGGTAGAGGTCGTTCTCGAGAAAGAACGGTTGGATCTCATTCCCTCTTCGCTGTACCTGGCTGAAGCCGAAGCCGAACTCTCAGGCCTGCCCGGCCGTGAGTTTCTGCTGAGCGAGGCCTTGGGCGGCATCTCTGATTATGATTATCTTTTTATCGACTGTCCACCGTCTTTGAGTGTGTTGACTCTCAACGCCCTGGTCACAGCTTCTGAAGTGTTCATCCCGATGCAGACAGAATACCTCGCCCTGCAGGGTCTGAGCAAGCTGATGGAGACGATCGACGTCGTCAAGGCCCGGTTGAATCCCGAACTGAGGATCAGCGGAGTCATCGGGACTCGGTTCAACCGCAGGAAGATACTGAACCGAGAGGTGGTCGAAAAACTCAAGTCCCACTTCA
>CAYGBF010000235.1:0-6187 GCA_964348035.1 uncultured Eubacteriales bacterium
GCCTATGTACACGGTTCTTTTCTGGATGAAGAAGACTTTAATGACCTCGATATCGCTATCTTTCTAGACAAAGAAAAATCAATAAACACGGATCCCGTCGATCTCGAGATTTCTCTGTCTTTGGATCTCGAGAAATTAATCCATCTGCCCATAGATGTGAAAATATTGAACATTGCTCCCTTGAGTTTTTGCTACCACGTAACCAAAGGAATGTTAATCCTCAGTCAAGATGAAAACATCAGGGAAGAATTTGTGTGTCGAACGTGGAGCGAATATTTTGATTTCCAGCCTGTATCAAGAATCTATCTTCAGGAGTCCGTGATTGCCTAAATTTAATATCGACAGAATCCGGCAACTCTTTGGAGAGATTAATTCCTCTCTGCATAAACTTGATGGATACGCGGAATTATCAGAGGAAGAGTTCCTTTCCAGTGTGGATAAAGTTGATAGTGCCAAATACAATCTCATCGTTGCTATTGAGGGTGCGATTGACATATGTAATCATATTGTCGTCAGAGCCGGAGGAAGAGCGCCTAATGACCATGCCGATTGTTTCGAGGTCCTTGGAGAGTTGAAGATGCTGCCAACTGTGTTTGTGGAAAGACTCAAAAGCATGGCCAAATTCAGAAATCTTCTGGTTCATTTATACTGGAAAGTGGATGATCGAAAAGTCTATCAAATATTGAAGAAGGATATTCGGGACATCAAAGAGTTTACAGAAAGAATTACTGCACTTATATCGGCTGACTAGCTGTTTGATTCGAAAAGTGTATTTTTTTTGATGACAAAGCAATAGTAACGATGAAATGTCCGAAATGTCAGACGGACAATCCTTCCGATTCCAAGTTTTGCAAAGAAAGAATGTGCTACGCTGCTTCTTCCCTCTGAGGAAATCTCTGTTACCAAGACCCTAGAAACCCCTAGCCAAGGATTAACCAGAGGAGCCATTCTTGCTGACAGATACGAGATCATCGAAGAGTTGGGTAAAGGAGGCATGGGCCGAGTGTATAAGGCTCTTGATAAAGAAATAAACGAAGAAGTGGCCATGAAACTCTTAAAACCGGAGGTTGCTGAAGATGAGAGGACCATCGAACGCTTTAGAAACGAGTTGAAAATTGCCCGCAGGGTCACCCACAAGAACGTCTGCCGCATGCATGACTTGGGCAAAGAGGAAGAGACCTACTTCATCACTATGGAGTACGTGGATGGAGATAATTTAAAGAGCTGTACGAGGGTTATGCTGTGTATTTAGCCAGCCAGGGCAGGCACGTTGAAGCTCTCGTAGAGATAAAAAGAGCAGGAAGGCTTGATCCTTATTCATTGAATGCGAGGACCGCCCATGCGAATATATTATTTATGGCGCGTCATTACGATCAAGCCATAGAAGAATTAAACAAGATTCTTGAAATGGACCCCAATTATCTGATGGCTCATATATGGCTAGCAGCAAATTATCGAGGTAAGGGTATGTTTGATGAAGCCCTGGCCGAGATTAACAAGTGGAGAGAACTCTCTGGTGAGGACGAGGCGTTGATAGCAACGGTAGCCCAAATTTATGGACATTTAGGCAAGAGGGATGAGGCAGAGAAACTGTTCGATAAGGTGTTTGAGCTATCAGAGCAGAGGTATGTCTCGCCATTCGATATCGCTGAGATCTACATAAGCCTTGACCAGAAGGATCAGGCCTTTTAGTGGTTGGAGAAAGCCTATGAGGTGAGGGACCACTGGTTGGTTTTTCTCAAAATTCATCCGAATTTTGCTGGACTCCATCCAGACCCGAGGTTTAAAGCCCTGTTGAAGAAAATTGGGTTGGAATAATAAAACATCATGATCTGCCCCAAGTGCTACTAGGATAATCCTTCCGGTTACAAATTTTGTCAATTCTAGGGATTTAAGCCAAAACTCTGTCTCCTCCATATTATTCTTTTTATTTTCTCAATACAATCATTGGCTTCCAAATAAGTATCCTATTAACAGGGAAAAAGGGATTCCTCTTTAATCCCCCTCCACCACGGTGAACCCCCTCCCCTCTCCGGGTGAGACAATTTTTGTCAAAATCACCCGGGGAATCCTCCCTCAGGGTGATTGACGCTTTTAGGGTATCTAAGCGACCATGATAGCGATCACAAATGGAAAAGTGCTTATTTATCCAGGAAAAACTTTCGAGGACAGAGAAGTTTTTGGTAACGAAAGCGTCTTTTTCACTGCGGACAGGTCCACGGTGACAAATCTTGTCATTCACATATCGATGAATCAAAAAAATCGAAAGAGAAATTCTGATGGCTTCAAACCTCGGTGAACTGCTTTTACGGGAAAAACTGCTTACTTCCGATCAACTCAAGTCCGCCCTCGACCTGCAAAAGAAAAACGGAATCCCGCTCACCACGGCTCTGGTCAACCTCAAGTACATAACCGAAGAAGAGATGGCCAAGGCCTTAAGCCGACAGCTAGGCTACCCCTATATCGACCTCAACCAGTTCGAAGTCTACCCAGAAGTGATCAACTTGATCCCGGTTGATATCGCCAAAAAGCATATGGTCATGCCCATCCACCGCATCCGATCCTTCCTCACCCTGGCTATGGTCGACCCGACGGATTTGGATATCATCGAGGACATCCGATTCCGGACGGGCCTCAGCATCCAACCCGTCATCGCCTCCGAGACGGGGATCATGAATGCCATCAGCAAATATTACGGAGCTACCGATTCCATACGAGTCAAAAAGATACTCGACGAGATCGAACTGGCTGAAGACACCACGGTCAATATCATAGAAGAGGAAGACGAAGACTACGACATCGAAGAGCTGGTCCACTCCACAGAAGAAGCTCCCATCATCACTCTGGTCAACACGGTCTTCATCGATGCTATAAAAAAGGGGGCCAGCGACGTCCATTTCGAGCCCTACGAGAAGACTTTACGCGTCCGATACCGGCTCGACGGAACCCTTCATGAAATGATGAACCTGGCCACAAAATTCATCAATCCCGTGGTCTCCAGAGTGAAGATTCTCTCCAACATGGATATCGCCGAAAAAAGACTTCCGCAGGATGGACGACTAAAGATGAGGGTGAAGCTTGAAAACGGAAACAAGAAGGAAGTCGACATGCGTGTCTCAAGTATCCCGACCATATTCGGTGAGAAAGTCGTAACCCGAATACTCGACCGGGAGATGCTAAAACTCGATCTTACCAAGCTGGGATTCGAGAAGGAATCGCTCGAGATCTTCCAGAGGGGGATTGCCCTGCCTTGGGGGATCATCCTCGTCACCGGACCCACAGGAAGCGGCAAGACGAACACGCTGTATTCAGCTATTTCCAACCTGAACTCTTTGGATAAAAACATCATCACGGCCGAGGATCCGGTGGAGTTTCATATCCCCGGTATCAGCCAGGTCAACGTCAAGGATGATATCGGACTATCCTTTTCTGCCTCTTTGCGGAGTTTTCTCCGTCAGGACCCGGATATCATGCTGGTCGGGGAGATGAGGGATTTCGAGACTGTTGATATCGCCATTAAAGCCGCCCTCACCGGGCATCTGGTGTTCTCCACCCTCCACACCAACGATGCGGCCAGCACCGTCTCCAGGCTGGTCAACATGAACATCGAGCCTTACCTCATCGCTGATTCTGTGTCGATGATCGTGGCCCAGAGATTGGCCCGGCGCTTGTGCAAGAAATGCCGAGCCCAAGATAAGCTGGTAGAGGAAGCCCTGGTGGACATCGGATTTACTCCAGAAGAGGCTAAGAAGGTGACCGTCTACAAACCCAACGGCTGCAGCTCCTGTCACAACACCGGGTATAAGGGACGAGTCGGGCTGTTTGAAGTGATGGAAATAAAGGATGACATCAAGAAAATGATTCTGAGCAAAGCGCAGGCTTCTGAGATAAAAAAGAGGGCCATCGAGCAGGGAATGATCACCCTGCGCCAGAGCGGACTGATTAAGATAAAAGAAGGGATTACTTCTATCGAAGAGGTTCTGAGAGAAACGATAAGAGACGCGGAGGTCCAAGAATGAATATAACAATTCAGGAATTATTGAAAAGGGCGGTGGAGATGGATGCCAGCGATCTGCATATCACAACCTATGTCCCACCGCGGGTTAGGGTTCATGGGAGTCTCATCTCTCTTGATTATCCTCCTATGACAGCTTCGGAAACGAAGACTCTTGCTTACAGTATCCTGACCGATAGACAGAAGAAACAATTCGAAGAAAAGATGGAGCTCGATTTTTCGTTCGGGATTGATAAGATCGGCCGTTTCCGCGGAAACGTCTTCATGCAGAGAGGTTCTGTTGCCGCGGCCTTCCGGAGGTTTCACGAGAGTGAATTCAGCTTTACCCAACTGGGAATTCCTCAAAGACTCGCCCAGCTCTGTCTTCTCCCTCGAGGCTTGGTGTTAGTGACAGGGCCCACAGGGTGCGGCAAATCCACGACCTTGGCCTGTATGATCAATCACGTCAACAAAGAACGTCCGGTTCATATCGTCACTATCGAGGACCCGATCGAATACTTTTTTTCACCCAAAAAAGCCATCATCAACCAGCGTGAACTTCATGTCGATACCCACAGCTTTCCCAACGCGCTCCGGTCCGTCCTGCGGGAGGACCCGGATGTGGTCTTGGTCGGAGAGATGAGGGATTTGGAGACGGTGGAAGCCACGCTGCGTGTCGCCGAAACGGGCCATCTGACCTTTTCCACACTCCACACGAATTCAGCGTCAGAATCCATCGCCAGGATCATCGATATCTTCCCGTCCCAGTACCAAGATCAAGTGAGAATCATGCTTTCGATGTCTCTAGAGGCCATACTGACCCAAGCTCTTCTGCCTACAGCTGACGGGAGAGGAAGAGTCCTGGCTATGGAAATCCTGATTCCCAATCCAGCCATCAGGAACCTCATCCGGGAGAACAAAGTGCATCAGATTTACTCCACCATGCAGATGGGACAGGAAAAATTCGGTATGCAGACCTTTAACCAGTCGCTGGCGAATCTTTATTTTAAAGGACGCATAACCCTGGAGACAGCCATGAATGTGACTTCTAAACCAGAGGAGTTGACAGACATCATCCAGCGTCGGGAGGGACTCCGGGTGGCCGACGTGGGCTATAGGCCCCAACAAGCAAGAAAATAGGAGAATGAACAATGCCGACATACAGATGGAAGGGAAAGAATCGATACGGTGATATCGTCGGGGGAGAGCGGGTTGCCCAATCTCCCGAGGATCTGACCAAGGCGCTTCAGAGGGAGATGATCACCGTTCAAGACATCTCTGCGAAAGGAGTCAAACTCAAGATCCCGTTTTTGAAGAGAGAAAAGGTCAAACTCAAAGAATTGGCCATCTACAGCCGGCAGCTTTCTGTTTTGATCGATGCGGAACTGCCGCTGATCCAAAGCTTGGGTATTTTGTCGGAACAAGCAAAAAACAAGTATTTCAAAGAAGTCATCACCAATGTCAAGGATGATGTCGAAGCCGGTTCGACCCTCAACCAGGCCAAGAGAAAATTTCCCAAGGTGTTCGATGATTTGTACTGCAACCTCGTGGCCTCTGGTGAACAGAGTGGATCGCTGGACATCATGCTTCGTCGTTTAGCCGAGTACCAGGAGAAAATCGTCAAGATCAGAACACAGGTCCGCCAGGCGATGATCTATCCGGTGGCGATCATAAGTTTTGCTGTTCTGGTCGTTATTTTTATGCTGTGGAAAGTCATTCCTGTTTTTGCCTCGATTTTTCTTGAACTCGGAGCTCAGCTACCATTCCTGACGATGGCCATCATCACTCTCAGCCATTTTGTCCAGAAGTACATCATCTTCCTGGCTTTAGGGGCTGTCGGTCTCATTTTTCTTTTTAGGTACGCAAGACGCACAGAAAAAGGAGGACGAGCCATAGACAAGGGGTTGCTCAAGATGCCTCTATTCGGAAAAATTCTCAGAAAAGTTGCCCTTTCTCGGATGACCCGAACCATGGCTACCCTCCTCTCGGGTGGAGTCCCGATGCTCGAGAGCCTGAAGATCACATCCTCCACGGCCGGAAACGTGATCATCGAAGACGGCATCATGGGGTCCCGGAAGAGTGTGTCTGAGGGGACGAGTCTGACCGATGCGTTCAAAGAATCAGGTCAGTTTCCTTTTATGATGATCCAGATGGTCGGAGTAGGAGAGGCCACGGGAACTCTGGATGAAATGC
>CAYGBF010000236.1:0-18998 GCA_964348035.1 uncultured Eubacteriales bacterium
CATCCCTTCGATTTTGGCCAGGACGTTCCGCGTCGCTCTGTGGGCATCGAAGGACGCGTTAATCGAGACGAACACTTTAACACCTGTCGGGAAAGACCTGGGCTGTGATGTCTTATTGATCTCCCGATAAAGAGTCCGCTGTTCTGTATCCAGATCCTTAAAAATGAATCGGGTCACTCGATCGTCTTGGACGGTCAGGATGACGAAATCTGGCTGATAAATGTCCTTTTCCAGCCTGATCCTGAAACGACCTGGCTGACTGGACGACTCTCGAAAAATCAGAACTCCGGCTGCTCCTAAATCCTGGGCCGTCTTGATCCGGTTCTGAATTTTAATTTCCTCCTCGAGTTTATCCCTCAGCCGGGAAGGAGAGCCGGAGGAAAAAAAGACCAATTTGCCTTTTACATCGACGTTCTGATAATCGTCATATTCCTTTTGAGGGGCCTGGATGCCGTAACCGACAAAGATCAATTCAGCCGTGAAGTGTCCCGAACCAGAATAGCTCTGGATTCTCCAATCTTCACCGTAAGAAAAGCTTCTCTTCCCTTTGTCCGTCTTAAGTTCGAAAACGACGCCTTCCCCGATATGCCTGTGTTCGATGGTGAAGTTCTGGAAGTGCTCCCCGCGATCGCCTGCGGGCTCCAGACCCCAATCCTTGAATTTGGCGGCGATGTATTCCTCAGTCATAACACCGCTGGGCTGGCCGCTTCGTCTTCCCATCATGGCCTCAGAGGCAAGGTCCTTGATGTAGCCCCACGCAGCTTGGGCATCGAAGGTGACCCGTTTATCCTTGGTCAGAGCAGGGATGAAAAACAGGATGAAAATCAACGCAAATACTAAATATTTCCTCACAGAAATCCTCCTCGAAGGAATCATGAGGCTCTATTATAGCCAAAGGAAAAGGAAAAAAGAAAAGAAAATGCGTAAGCATTCTTATTTCCGTGATACTTGAATAAATGAAGTATGGATATGGGTAATGAATGCGAGGTCCTGTCCGTTATCCGATTTCGCGGGCACAGGCTCCGCCGCATAATAATGGTGGGCGGGGATGGTCTGCGGCAAGGATGGATTGAGCCTCGCGTTTAAAGGGCCCATCCAACAACACCATAATCACGGATTCTTGATATGCTTCCAGAAAATGCTCCGGTCAGTGGAAGAGGAAGCTCACCTTGAGCATCACGGCTCGGTCGCGAAGATACCCATCGATGCCGAGTTTGCGTGTCTCGTTGTAGATAAAATAGATGTTCGCCCCTGGTTTGTATATCCATCGCACGAGAAAGTTGGAGATGACGAAATTCTCATCGTCGTTCCACTGCAGGTAAGCTTTGGCGAAAAGGTCGGGACTGAAGGAATAGATGATTCGGCTGCCGGCGATGTGGGTAGTGAATTTCCCTCCTTCCACTGGCAGATCAAACCGGTTACGGTCGAAGATAAATTCGATATTCAAGTGCTTGGAGAGCTTGAGGAAGCCGCTGGTGTTTACCCGGAAGAGGTACCCATTAAAGAATCGACCGTAGTTCATCTCCCCGCGCATAGCGATGTCTTTGGTCCGGTCCGTCTCTAAGAAGCTGACCCCCATGTTGAACCTGTGAACCCCCTCGGGGATGAAGACATCCTCACGGATTTCAAACTCCTCAGACAAGAATTCATAATTCTGGACGAAACCGAAAAACAGTTGGCTGCCGTTTTGGAAGAGGTTGAATATTCCTGTAACGTTATTTCTCGATTCGAGTTGCCCCGCATGATTCTCTGTATAGGCAAAATTATTGAAGATAAACATTTGACGGAGATTGAGGATCTTCGGCCTCGGGTTGATGCCGGTGTTGACTTTAATCTTTCTGATGTCCGTTCTCGGAATAAACCCCATCTCGGCATTGAAATTATCACCGATATCGGTGTAAGCCAAATCGACAACCCAAAAATCACTCCAGTAGGAAAAATCCAGGTTAGCGGCCCAGTCTTTCCCTGTTAAACCGGGAGAGAATGTCTTGGCCGCAAAACCTCCCACCTGAAGAGAGGTACCGAAGGCGAGGTTGAAATCGAGCCCGACTCCTCGGTTGTAAAAAGGACCATCTAAAGAATCTTTGTTCAGGAACATAAAACCAACGGTGGATTTTCGGAGGAAATCTCTCTTAATCCGGAACACAGAAAAGTGCGTCCTCTCGATATCGACGCGTTCATCGTCTTCAAGGTAGGACGTCCTGTCCGTCACGATGTCGAGCACACCCAGATCGAATCCTCCGGCCTTGCCGGTGACTCTCAGGCCGCCGATAATCGGGATTTCTCGACCGTCTTCGGACAAACCGATGGCTCGGCTGAAGAAGAACAATGTCGACGGCGGTTCGTGTTCTCGGTATCTCTCCCCCAAACGAAATATATCGGCCCCCTCCAGGAAAAAGCCTCTCTTTTCCGGGAAGAACAAACTGAAACGGGTGAGGTTAAACACTTCCTGGTCGGCTTCAACCTGGGCAAAATCCGTGTTCACGGTCACGTCTGCTGTCAAGTTGGGGGTTAGACGGTATTTGAGATCGAGGCCTAAATCACCCGAGGTTGAGAAAGGATCTCTTCTCTCCTCTTGATCTCCTCCACCGATGATATAGGGCATAAAATTAGCTCTTTTCCCCTGTTTCAGGCTGTCCAGTCCGCTCAGATGACCAAAATAGGAGATCTTGAACTTCCCGTACCAGCCGAAATCCCTGAGGATAGGCGACCAGTAGCTTTCTTCTCTTTTCCGGGCCACATGACGGCCGAAATTGATGCCCCAAGAAAGACTCTGGCCTGGCTGGAAGCGGAGAGTGTAGAACGGGATAGCGATCTCAACGATCCAACCGCGGTCGGTCATCTTAGCCCTGGCCCTCCAGATTCCGTCCCAGTCCCAGTTGATGTTGTTTCCTTCATCCCGAATCAAGGCATCCCGCTTGGCTCCTAAAGGGTTGACGGCAAAATAAAAGGCATTCCGGTGATCATGGTAGGTATCGATTAAGATTTCCAGATAATCATCATTCATCAGCTCTCCGTCTCTTCTCATCTGGTTGGCCACGATTTTGTCTGGCTGACTGTCGAAGCAGAACACTCCGATGTACAGATTTTCATCATCGTACAGGATGCGCAACTCGGTCACCTCTGTGGCCGGAATACCCTCCATGGGTTCTCTCTGTATGAATCCAGACGCTTTCGGTGCTTTCCGCCACTGCGGATCGCCGAGGTCTCCATCAACAGATATCGGCTCAGATATTTCTTGGGCAGATATTTCCCTTTCCTCGGCAGAAAGACTGAGCAGGAAGGCAATGGTCAGAAAAAAGACGAGAGTCCATGCCCGGACAGCTCTTTTTTTTGTCATTTGCAACTTATCCACATCTGAAATCCTTAAAATTTCTTCGCCCATGATAAAAGAAACAGGCCTAAAAGTAAATTTGCATCCGGGGACAAAAATTCATCCTTTCCGGTTCTTTTTCAGGCCAGCCGTTGCGGAATTCAGTTGCAAACATCTGAGAAGATGTGTACATTCAGGTCAGAAGAGTTCGATGAACAGAAAGAATTCTCTTGTCAGATGCTCTTGGGTCCCGGATGATTCCCTCTACAGGGATTATCATGACAGAGAATGGGGTGTTCCTGTCCATGACGATCAAAAACTCTTCGAATTCCTCTTCCTAGAGGGAATGCAGGCCGGGCTGAGCTGGTGGACGATCTTGAGAAAACGCGAGAACTTCCGTGAAGCCTTCGACTTCTTCAATCCCCAAAAGGTAGCCGCTTATGATCGGAGCAAAGTCCATCAGCTTCTCACCGACAGCGGTATCATCCGCAACCGCCTCAAGATCGAATCCGCCATCAAGAACGCCAAGGCCTTTTTGGCTGTCCAGAAAGAATACGGAAGTTTTGACAGGTATATCTGGAAGTTTGTCGGTGGGAAACCCAAGCAGAATGCTCGGAAAAACATCAAGGACATCCCGGCTAAAACCTGGATATCAGACAAGATGAGCCTGGATCTTAAGAGGAGGAAGTTCAAGTTTGTAGGCTCGACGATCTGCTATGCCTTAATGCAGGCTGTAGGTTTGGTTAATGACCATACGGTCGACTGTTTTCGGTATGATGAAGTTTCGGAATAAAACAGAAAAACACGAAAAAAAACGTTTGGGAATCCAGGGATTTATCACTATAATCATCCTAGTCTATGTCTGTTTATTCGGAAGCTTCTCTGACGCCATGGTTGTAAACAGAACAGATTCCAGGCCAGATCATTCGATATCACTCCTGTCAGTGGGCGCGGTCGACGACGGTGTCATGAAGACGCTGAGGAGTCGACTTTCCGAAACGTTCCGCTGCGATGTCCGCATCCACGACGGCACGAACATCCCGCCGGAAACCTACAACCCTCAAAGAAAACAATACTGGTCCTCCCGCATCCTGGATGTACTCCGTAAACTCGTCATTCCGAGCGAGCGGGAAAAGTATCTGGCCATCACAGGTGTCGATTTATACGTCCCTCAACTAAATTTTGTCTTCGGTGAGGCCGAACTCGAGGGGCACTTGGCCATCATTTCCCTGGCCCGTCTGAGCCAAATATTTTATGGATTACCCGAAGACAGAGCCCTTTTTTCCGAACGGGCAGTCAAGGAAGCCGTCCATGAACTGGGCCACACCTTCGGACTCAGACACTGCCCGGAAACAGAGTGTGTCATGCATTTTTCGAACAGTCTTCACGATACTGACCGAAAAAAGGCCGTCTTCTGTTCACGATGCCAACAACTCCTTGAAAAAGAGATGGGTCTCGAGTGATACTCTTCAGTAAAGATTAAGGAGATCAAGGATGCCCAAGATCGAAAACGCCCATAAGATCCATCTTCCAGGTATCTTCCGTCTTCTCGAGGAGAACAGCCTGCCTGTTCAAGGAGTCGAAAAGCACCTTGAGAATTTTTTGATCCTCAAGGAAGGGGATGAACTATTGGGCTGTGGCGGGCTGGAGATCTACGGAAAGAGCGCCCTACTGAGGTCCGTGGCTGTCGAGACCGGCCATCAGGGCCACGGGTTGGGAAAACAAATCACCAATGAGCTCCTCGCTTCAGCGAGGACTAAAAACGTCAAAACAATCTATCTGTTGACCGAGACCGCGGAGGATTTTTTCTCCCGATTCGGGTTTGAAAAAATCTCTAGAAAAGAGGTCGAACCGGCCATCCAGAGGACCACAGAATTCACAGAATTGTGTCCCCTCTCAGCTGCGGTGATGAAGAAAACACTGGCCTGAAAAAATCATCCAGACAGCCTTACTGGGATCACTTCTCTGCTCTGACATTGACCAAAGCCTCTGCTTTTCGTTAACATACTCTGTTAAGAGAGACAGAGGAAAACCTCGATGAGCTGGTTCAAAAAATTCAACCACAGCCTCACAGGACGACTGATCAATAACTACAAGGATGTCCAGAACAAGCAGGTCCGCATCCAGTACGGCCTCGTGGCAGGCTGGATGTCTATCGCTTCCATCCTCGCTCTTTTCATGATCAAGATGATCCTGGGGCTCAAGGCCGGGTCGGTCTCGGTCGTGGCCAACGCCTTCCATCTTTTATCTCATCTGGCCAATTCGGTGATTCTCGTTCTGAGCTTTAAGATAACAGCCCGGCCTGCCACCGAAAAGACACCTTTCGGACACGGCCGGATGGAGCACATCGCCCCTCTCATCATGGCCATCTTCCTGTTTGTCTCGGGCATCCAGATCGGGGAAACCTCAGTTCATCAAGCCCTTGAACCGCATGACATCCATTACTGGAATACCCTACCCTGGATCCTGCTGGCCACAATCTTGATCAAGCAATGGCTCTCCCAGTATATTAATTTCTTAGGGACTCGGGTCCAATCTCACGCCATCCTGACCAACGCGGCCCACCACAAAATCGAAGCGGTGATGTCTTTAGCGGTCATCGGCGGCTTGGTCGCTGGTCATTATTTTCACCGCCCGGCGGTGGATGGATACATCGGGATCCTGGTCTCGGTCTGGCTCCTTTATCTAGGATATATGCATGGCCGGGAAGCGATCGTCCCTCTCCTCGGTCAGGCTCCCAGTAAAGATATCCTCCAGCGGATAAGAAAAACAGCCAAGTCCGTGGAAGGCGTGGAAGATGTCCACGAGATCATCGTCCATGATTACGGGTCGATGTACCTCATCTCGATGCACCTGGAAATTCCAGAAAAATTCGGTCCAGCCGAAATCCACGAGATTACCGAACGATGCGAGAGGAAGCTGAGGCAGACCTTCGGCGGAGAGGCCATCTGTCATTCCGATCCTCTTCTCGAGCGAACGCCAGAAATAATGGCTTTAGAGGAGAAATTTAAAAAGATTTTGAGCGTCCTTCCTCAAATCATCGGCTATCATGACTTCCGGGTGGTCGCTGAGTCGAAGAAAAAAATCATCATCATCGCCGACATCGATGTTGCGGAGGATGTCCCTGAATCGGAATTCGAAAAGATTACCAAGGACCTAAACAACCGGGTTCGCCAAGAAATGCCAGACTACGCCTACGGGGCTTTCTACATCACTCCCAAATTCTCCTACTGAGCACCGGCTGATAGTCAGACCGAGACTCCCCCGTGCTCATGAAGGAAAATAATGTTTGTCAGATTCATCTACCCACGAAGCCCGAAGACTAAGACCCTGATGGTTTAAGCCTCAGTTCGATGTAATAATGAGCTCGGTATCCGGGAAAGGCGGAAATCGGGAGTTGTCCGATCTTTTCTGTGTCCAGGTCCGAATTGTTGGCCATGAAGTAGCCGTTGTATGTCCCGTTCCAGATGCGATCCTCCTCAACTAAGACAAGATAGGCGGGCTTTCCCTCGAGACGAAAACCCATCCGGCCGCCGGCCTCAACAAAATCAGTCACCTGGAATTCGTGCTTCATGAGATAGTCACCCAATCCGATAGAAAAAGATATGTGCAGACTTCCGCTTTTCCCTTCAATCATGAGTGAGGCTGTGTATCCACCAGCCCATTCGAACCCCCCGTGCGAAACGCCGCAGTCATTGGCGTAGAACTCACCAAAATACTCTTTGGATGTTGAAGGACCACACGTTCCTAAGATTAAAAGACAGAGGCTCATCCATACAGGCAAGAGCAATTTTTGACCGATCATAATCGCCTTTTTGGACATTTCTCCAACCAAAAATGGTATTGCAATATTCATGCCAAAGAGAATCATAACACCCCCTTTTCTCTAGGGGAAGGCCGGATGAGAAGATAAGGATATTCATAGGTGTAAAAAAAATATCGACTTGAGTCTGTACGAGCCGCTCAGGCTCTATGGGCCACCAAGTGGTTCAGGCCTTCCAGGAACATATCGATCTCCTTGAAGGTGACGTAGATGGGTGTCGAGACCCTGATCCCGTAGGTTCCCTTTTCTTTATTCCCGATCGTCCTGATCACGATGTTGTACTTCTCCCGCATGTAGTTGACGATTTTCCGGGGCTCAAGGCCTTCGACAGACAGAGCTGTTAATCCTCCGCTGAGGTAAGGATCCCTCGAGGTGTGGAGCCTGACTCCGGAAATCTTGCTCAGCTCTCTCTTTATGTAGCCCGCCAGAGCCTTGATTCTTCTCTCTATCCGTTCCTTGCCGATGGCCTGTTGAAAGTCCAGAGCTTCACCCAGGGCGATGATCAACGCATCGGCTCTCTGACCTATAGTTTCGAATTTCCTGGCACTCTTACGAGAATCCCAGCCAGAGGAGGCGAACGTCGGCCACAGCTTATCCTGGATATCCTTCTTGACATAAAGCATCCCGACTCCCGTGGGAGCACCCAACCATTTGTAGGGGCTGGTCGCGAAGAAATCGATCCCCAGCCCCTTCATGGACAGGTTGAGCATACCCAAACCGTGGGCGCTATCAGCCAAAACGAGGACACCTCTATCATGAGCCATTTTGCTTAATTCCTTGAGGGGAGCAATCAATCCGGAGATGTAGACGGTGTGACTGATGCTGATGACCTTTGTCCGTGGTGTTAGGGCTTGTTTAAAGACGTCCACGAATTCTTCGACACTTTTCGGGGGAAGCCCGATGGGAGCGAATTTGACCTTAATCCCGAACCTCTTGGCCTGCAGGTTCCAAGGATGTGTTCCCCCTGGATGTTCCATGTCCGAAAGGAGGACCTCATCCCCTTCCCCAAGACCCAATCCGTTGGCCACAAAATTCATCCCCTCGGTCGTATTCCTTGTTATGGCCACCTCATCGGGAGAGGCCCCGACAAACTGAGCCAGCTTGGTCCGGATTTCTTCCTTTTTCCTGGGTATGAAATTATAGCAATCAAAGGGATTGGTCACCTGGAGCTTACAGCATTTAATCAGTGTGTTGAAGACAGGTTTGGGCATCGGTCCGAGAGTGCCGTTATTCATCATGATCAGCCCGTCTTGGAACAGAAAGTGTTTTCGGATGCCATCCCAGTAGATTCCATCCGGTGCCTCATCCTTGATGTATTCCTGGTTGAGCGACCTTATACTCTGGTAGACACCAGCATTGAGTTTTTCCAGGGCCGCCACAGAAAGGGCAGAACCCGCCATCAAGTATTTTACGAAGTCTCTCCTGGTCAGATTTTTGACAGGATTTTTGACAAGGTTATGATTGCTTTGATTCATGGAGTCCTCCTCTGCATAAATTTGCTCTAATTTAGACACAAATTATTTCCCCTGTCAAACGAGTAAAAAACGGAGTCAGCCCTGGGCTTTTTTCACGATGATATTCCCGACATCCACACCGATATCGCGGGCGATCACAGGACATTTGGCTTTGAGGAGAAAATAAATCGGCCGCCTTTCTTCGGAAAGGCCTTCATAATTCCCCTGCCCTTTGCTGATGATAAGGTCTGCGGCCCGGTAGATCTCTAAAAACTTATCGGAGCAAAGGTTGAGGATCGTGCCGGGAGCATCTGTTCCGGAAGAGATGATATCGGCCACGTCATCGATGCCGGCTGCCAAGGCATCTTCACGGACAGCATCATTGATGACCGGCTTTTCCCTGACGACATAGACGACAGGCTTTCTGAGTTCTTCTATAAGAAGCCTGTCAAAGACCGTCTCCCCGGCGTTATCGGCCACATAAAGTATATTTTGAGCTTTGGGTAAGGATTGGCGCAATCCTTCGGAATGGTCGACGGCCAAATCTTGAGATAAAATCGTCTCGACATCCTTCTTCAAATCAAAATCTGCATTGGCCCCAAAATCTATGACGTTCCCTGCAATCGCGACCTTAAGAGCCGTCAGCAACCGGTCCGCCGAAGAATCTATCAGCTTTTTAAGCTCTGGGTAAAGCGAGAGGGCTTGACGCGTGCAATTCTTTTTAATCTCAGCGTAGGGATCCTCAATTCCTGTTTTATTGGAAATAATCCTGTAGACTTCTTTCCCAATTTCGGTGGGTGTCGCATCAAAAGACAGCTTGGGAAGAGTCAGACTGACTTCGACTAGAATATTGTGGATTCGTTTTTCATCCGAGGTGATCATCCTCGCCGTCTTCAGAGTCTGACTGAAGAAGCAGGGATAACAATCGAGGTAGGCTTTCACTTTTTTTCCCTGTTTAGTCCATCGCGGATGATTTCTCTGTGGCTGGAGAAAGCAATCTCAGGAATCTCTTCCAAGGGATAATATTTAGCATCCAAGGAATCCGAGCCAGGAGAAAGATGTCCGTAGGCTTTTACCTCAAAGCCTATGATCAGAACTTTCTTATAAACCATGGACTTTTGTGAATACACCCCCACTAGCCTGATGATCTCTCCTTCTAACCCCGTCTCCTCGTTCAGCTCACGAAGACAGGCCTCCTCTGGTGTCTCTTCAACCTCTATAAAACCCGAAGGTAAAGCCCATTTACCCAAACCCGGCTTGACTCCTCTTCTGACCAGGAGAATCTCCCCTTCGTCGTTCCGGACTAGGGCCGCCGCACTCGGCAGAGGATTCTCATAATGGATCCACTGGCAGTCTGGACAGAAAAGCCGCCGCCGCCCCTCTTCTTCTAAAGACTTCAGACCCGAACCGCATAGGGGACAGTACCGAAACATTTTTCCACCTATTCTAGTGGAAGTGCGACCTAAAAACCAGGCTTTCGGATAAGATAAAAGATTGGGGTCAGACTTTGAAAACTTGAATTAAATTATCGGCTTTCGAATAAAATAACTCAAGTTTTCAAAGTCTGACCCCACCAAGTTCTTGACAAGAATTTATCCTTTTTTATATAAAATCCACACCCTATTATTCTGATGAGGGAGGTCAACCAATGAAATCAGAAGTCACGGAAAAATTGGCTGCTTTGATCACGGCTGCCTTCGGTCTGGTCGCAGCCCTGGCTTGGAACGGAGCCATCAAGGCCATCTTTGCCAAAGTCTTCGGAGATGCAGAAGGGATAATCCAGATGATTATCTATGCTGTAGTCATAACCATCATTGCGGTCATCGTCACCATCTGGATCGGTAGGGTGGCCGAAAGGAAAAAAGGGGAATAGACTCTCGAACATCTTCAATCCTAACGCCCCTAATCCTATCTCTGCCTGCCGAGGCTTTCGGAGTTCTGCCCCCACAAACTCGTCATGACGGAGATGATGAGAAAATGAGGATTTCCAAGAGAAGGGGTGAACTGATCTGTCTATTGTCTGTGTGAATATTCGATAACTTCTATACTCAACCTGCCCATAATTTCTGAGATGGCCTGGGCCATTTCTTTAAATATGTTTTCATCCAGGTTGCTGCGGCCGAGCTTGATGTGGGTGGCGTCCGTATAGTACTCACCGCTCTGTTCCTCCACCGCCAACCACTTCGCATCGAGATTGACCCAACGGCCGACAAAGACTTCAGACCACATGTGATAGGCGAACAAGCCTTGGCCGTACATGATTCCAAGGGCAGACCGAGCGGGAATCCCCACGGCCCGACACAGCGCCACGGTGAGGACCGTGTGCTCTGAACAATCTCCCTCTCGATTATTCAACACCTCTTTGGCCGAGGCAAACCCCACATCATAATTCGCCCTTATCTCCTGACTTACCCACTCAGCAATCTTTTTAGCCGCCCGCCAGGCATTCGATTCCTGGCTGATGATGTCTCGAGCCAAACCCACGATTCCTGGATCATCGGATTGACAGAAATAGGTAGGCTCCAAGTATTTTTGAACTTTTTTGTCCGCTATCGGTAGGGAGGGGGAATCCTCTTCGCGGAACACTTGAGAGACTGTCTGGATGACGGCATGATCATCCATGAGTTCGAGTAGACTCTGGCTTCCATCATCAAACGGAAGATTTCGAATCTTCTCGGAAGAGATGCCGGTCAGCTCGAAACGGCCCGTCCTCACCTCCCTCGGTCTTTCGATGGTGAGATCGGGTTTTATGATCGTCGAGAAGGCGATGTCGAAATTCTCTTCGGACATCTCTAAGGCCTTATCCTTGGGCATGCGAATAGAGGTTGTGGTCAAGAAGCCAGTCTGACTGTCTGATTTCCAGAGTTGTCCCGCTTCGCTGACCCACTCATCGGCAATCAGGGGAATGATATAATCGATCGCTGTCCTAACATGCCACAACCTCTTTCTTTCCCCCAGGATGAGAACCTCCTCCTCCCCGATGATTTCGACGCGGGCCTCGCTTATGCCGTACGAAAAGGGATCAAGAACCTGAAAAACGTATCGTCGCCTGGATTTCAAGCCCTCTTCTTGGAAGATCTTCTCCAGCGGTACCTCGAGAAAGACATCCCCCTCGAAAGGGAGTTCCTTTATGACTTTCTCTCCGAGCTTAAACAGGACTTTTTGTGTTGCTATCTCAGCCTGAATCACTGTCTCGCTTTCCGACATTTTCATCCTCATCACTGTCTCTAAAGGACAGTGGTGGGCATCATACAGAGATTCCTGGACTGTTTCTATCTCGACGGCTCCTCCACCCAATCGCGAGACCTTTATCCAGGATTCGTTCGAACTTCTTCTGAAATCCTTCCCGTCTTCCGTGAATAAAGTTTGGATGATTTGGCTGTAACCTACCTTCACGCCTCCCATATAAATACCCATCCACAGCTCATCGGTAATGGTTTCCCCTGGAGCCTTCGTCTGGCTTTCTGGGTGAGTTCCAGCCTGGACCAACCTCCAGCTAAGATTTACCGTCAGGAAGGCAGCAAATAGGATTGACCACAGGATCCTCAAGCTCGTCTTCATCTGATTCTCTTTAATATATCCGATATTCATGTATTCAGGAAGAGGAAAAAGCGGATTTCACTTTTTATCTTCCGTGACAATTCCGTTGAAAAAGCTTAGCCCTGTTTCCTACCACATCAAGGATTCTAAGCTAAGGAGCAGGCCAAGCCCACACTCTCAGGGCGAGAGAATTGAATCTTTTGGCTCCTCAAACTCTCTTTTCGTTTTCCGGTTTTGGGCCAAGAAGATACTTGATAGCATGATTCAAAGCCTCCAAATCCAACGGTTTGACAAAGAAATGTTTGATGGACAGACGGGTCAACTCATCCAGGTCTATCAGATCTGGATAAGCCGAAATGAGGATGACTTCCCCCTTATAACCAAATTCTCTCAGTTTGGCGATCATCTCCAAACCGTTCGTTTCCTGCAGTTTGAGATCAGCGATGACAAGATCAGCCTTGGCTTTTCTGTAACTTTTCAAGGCTTCTTTCGAATCCCTGGCCAAATAGACACGGTATTCTTTGTTCAGGATCAAGAAGAAGGTTTTCCTGATGGACTCATCATCATCGACAACGATTATCTTTTTCATGATTATCTTATCCTCGTACGAATTCCAGAAGACGAAAACTAATAGCAGATTTCATGCCAAATCATGGGAAACGAGGGTCAACACAAGGAATATGGGGAGATCTGCTCTTCACCGCCGAGCCGTGAATAAGAAAATTTACATCGGGCATAAGCCTTTTTACAACGTTTTGGACAGGGTAAAGCGGTTAGATTTGAATTCCATACTCTTTAATTTTTTTATCCAAGGTCGGTCGGGTGATCTGGAGGACCCGGCTGGCTTGAGTCTTATTCCCCTTCGTCGCTTCTAAGACATGCTGGATATAGTCCTTTTCAATCCCCTTTAAGGAAACAAGCGTCTGGGGAAAGGTTTTTCTTTCGCCACCTTCGAGAGGTAAATTTTCCTCGAGGATGACATCCCCTTTGGCAAGGATAACGGCCCGGGTTAAGGCATTCTCCAGCTCCCTGACATTTCCTTTCCAGGGAAAATTCACCAGATGCTTCATCACCCGAGGCGGCACTTTCCTGACATTCTTGCGGAGATCTCGGTTGATCTTTTCCAGAAGATAAGCCACCAGTTCAGGAATATCCTCTTTTCTCGCTCTGAGGGGAGGAAGGTTTATCTCGACGACCTTCAGCCGGTAATACAGGTCTTCCCGAAATTTACCTTGATGAATCAATTGCTTGAGATCTTGGTTGGTGGCCGCAATAATTCTGGCTTCGGTCTTCAGGCTTTTTTCCCCGCCCACTTTCATAAAATCTCTCGTCTCGATGACTCTCAGTAGTTTGGATTGGAGGTTAGACGAGACATCTCCGATCTCATCTAGGAATAGAGTTCCCTTGGCCGCAATCTCGAATTTTCCCTTTGTTTCACAGACCGCGTCGGTAAAAGCTCCCTTCACATGCCCGAACAGCTCGCTCTCCAATAGGGTGTCTGAAATGGCGGAACAGTTGATGACGATGAAGGGCTCTTCAAGGTAAGGACTGTTGTAATGGATGGCCTTAGCTACCAACTCCTTTCCTGTTCCGCTTTCGCCTTGGATCAGGATATTCGTTCTGGTATCAGCCACCGAGCCGATCAATTTGTACACTTCCCTCATCTGAGGTGAGTGTCCGATGATATTATCGATGGTGTACTCTTTCTGCCTCTCCTCCACCAAATAGCTCAGTCTTTCTTCCAATCCCTTCATCTGGAAGGCTTTCTCTATGGTTAAATCCAGCTCCACATGATCCAGCGGTTTGACTAGATACTCGAAGGCCCCCGACTTTATGGCCTCGACCGTAGTCTTCATGTCGTCGTAGGCAGTCATGATGATAACCGAGGCATTCTCATCCTTTTCCTTTATCTTTCTCAAGGCTTCTAGGCCGTCCATATCGGGAAGTTTGATATCGAGAACGACCAAATCTGGACATTTTTCATCATACTCATCAAGGCCCTCTTTCCCATCCTCAGCCAAGTGAACCTCAAGATCATCTTTAGAGAGGTGAGAAGAGAGCGTTTTCCGGATCAACGGGTCATCATCTATGACTAATACCGATCTCATGGCTCCTCCCCGAGGGGTAAAAGAATTTCGAAAGATGTTCCTTTTCCCTCTTTTTTCATGACTTTTATCGAACCCTTATGCTGTTCAACGATTTTCCGGGCGTTCGCCAAGCCTAGCCCGATTCCAGTTGTTTTCGTTGTGTAGAATGGCTCAAAAATATTCTCCCAATCCTTCTCTGGGATGCCACACCCATTATCGGCTATCTCGACTCGGGCTTTCTGGCTTGAGTCCAACTGCACGCTAGAGAGAGACACCGCAATCTGTCCGCCTTCATCGACGGCCTCGCAGGCATTGTGTAGGATATTCAAAAAAACTTGTCGAATTTTATCGGCATCGACGCAAACCTCAAGGGCCCGGTCATGGTATTCGGCGTTGAGCTCTATTCTTTTCCTGGCCAGCGACTCAGAAATCATTTTTACGGATTCTCCCATTACCTGTCTGAGGTCAAACCGATCCAGCTGCAGTTCCGGAACCCGGGTAAAATTGAGGAGTTCTTTGACGAACATCTCGATCTGACCGATGCCTTCCTGGGAAATGCTGAGATGCTCTCTTGTCATATCCTCCAACTGACGGGCCTCGAGCACCTTCTGGATGTTCAGTTTGACCGAAGTCAGCGGGTTACGAATCTCGTGAGCGATGCCAGCCGCGATGCGACCGATGGAAGCCAATTTTTCTGCCTGGATGAGTTTTTTCTGGGCAATGTCCATCCGTTCCTGAGTCAACTGAAGCTTATGGCTCATATCGTTGAAATTTCTGGCCAAATCCCCGATTTCATCTTGCGAATCTATCTCGATCTTCTGAGAAAAATCTCCCTCGGAGATTTTGACCGTGCCCTGAGCCAGTTTCTTAACCGGTCCCGTGATCCGCCGGGCCAGGAAGGTGGCGCCAAAAATCCCCAGGAAGAGTCCGACAAATCCGATCAAAATCAGCATCAACCGCGTACTGTACAGCTCTTTCCGTATGTCTTCGAGGGAAAGGCCTATCTTAATTGCTCCCCATCGCCTGGGTGATCCGCTGGCAAAAATCGGCGTCTCAATCTCAAGAATCCTGAGCATTTGATCCGTGCCTGTATCATAGATCTTTCTGGTTGCGAAGAAATAATCGCCTTTCTTCTCTGATCCAGTCAAATTGGAATGTTTGAAAATCTCATCGTGTTCTCTTATGAACAGATTCGCAGCCAACGGTCGGCTCTCCCCGTCGTAGATGACGACATAGACCAAACTTTCATCAATCTGTTCTTCGATACTCTTCTCGATCCCCACAGCATCCCAGCGAAGAAGAGGCTGCAAATTCATTTGGGCGATCTTCTCTGCGATGAGAAATCCCTTCTCTTTTTGTTCTTCGAAAATGGCCTTGACTTCTCTTCTTTCGATAACAAAAAGGATCAATCCTAAAAGTATAATAAGAAGAAAGATCACCGAAACCATGAATTTGGCACGAAGCGTCATCCTGATTTTCATTTATCCAACCATATTTTCTTAGCTTCGAGATAATACAGCCCCAGAGGAGGCCAGTCGACTCCCATGACATAAGGCTGCATAGCCACGTTGTTCTGTTGAGAAAATAAAGGGATGGCCGGGATGTCTGAGAACAGAAGTTCCTCCATCCTGTGAAAAAGATTAATCCTTTCTGTCCAGCTTTTCTCCACCTCTGCCCTGTATAGGAGATCGTCTAGGACAAGGTTAGAGTACCCAAAAAGATTAAAAATGGATTTCGAGAAAAACAGGGGCCGGACCAGATCCTCGGGATCCGGAAAATTCATCAACCTCTCCACGATGATCAGGTAAGGCCTCGTCCTCTGTCTGATTTCTTCAGGTATTCTATAATAGCGGGTCCGCGTTTTTATTCCGATGGCTTCGAGTTGATGCTTTATCTCCCTTTCGAGTCTATGCTTCGCAGCTGTCCTCGGATCCTCGAGGAACAAATCAAGGGTTGGGAACTCGTTTTCGTCCGAAAATCCAGCTTGCAGAAGCATGTCTTTGGCCTTCTCCAGGTTGAAGGTCTTCTCGTTGTCAGCGGGGAAAAAACCAGGCAGCTGTGGTGGGATGAAGCTGTTGGCCACTTGTTTGAGAATCCTCGCATCTTGAACGGCCAGGACCACTCTCATTTTGTTCAGTCCGGTGAAGATGGCTTTTCTAACCTCTAGACTGTCCAACGGCTGTAGATGACAGCTCATCCCCAAATAGACCTGGTGGAGAGAGCCATCTTGGTAAATTTTATAATGAGATTCGAGCAGCCTCTCGGAAAGGACAGGGATGGAATCGATCTCCCTGTTTAAGAAATGGTCGAGAGTGAAATGCGGGCAGAATTCCACCGCGTCGAGGAAAGGTCTTCCCCCGAAATAATCGTCATTCTTCTTCAGCCGAACGCCAAGGATTTCCAGTTGTGGACTCCTCAACCAATAATCAAATTGAAATGGACCAGTTCCCTGAGGTTTCTGGAAAAAGCCGCGGCCTTTCTCTCGGACCACATCCGCAGGAAGAATTTTACAAAAATGCATACTCAAAAGATACAAAGCCGAGACGAAGGGTCTCGTCCAGTGAATTTCAAAAGTGTGGTCATCCAAGACTTTATACCCGACGACATCGGGAATCTCTCCCTTACGAAACAATTCAGCCCCCTCCACTCTGGTCAGGAAAAACTGAAAATAGGGAGAGCCTGTCTCTTTGTCGAGGAGTCTCTCCAAGGAGAATTTCACATCTTCGGCAGTCATCTTCCGACCATCATGGAACTTCACATCTTTACGGAGATAAAAGACATACCTGAGTCCGTCGCTGGAAATTTCCCAGTATTCAGCCAAGGAAGGGACGATGTTGAAATTTTTATCCAGCCTCACCAGTCCATCATAAATCTGTTCAGAAATAAAGATGAAAGATTCAGAGCTGGCCGGGTCCAACTCGGGCGTAAAAGCATCGGCAATAGATTTCAGCCGAAAAACGCCTCCAAACCGCGGCTCTAGGCGGTCGACTTTCCTCTGGAATCGGGGGTAAAAAAAGACTACCACCACAGTGAAGAGCAGGCCTATTCCTATGAACTTCTTTACCATCCAACCACACACACGGACTAAGTATCTATCTCGATTAAACGCAACTTTTATGCCAGATTCCTTGATCTGATAACTCTTTTGATATCAGTTATTTTGTTATCGGAGTCCTTCTCTATTATGTAAAATTTTTTTACATTTTTCAACAGGAATCTGTAAGCACCTCTATTTCCCTGATGGAAGGCTGAGGATATGTATTTGGGGATGGCTGAAGCGACCATTGAAGATTCCGACCCAACCTACCTAGTCTTCTTCTTTCGTCCTTCGAGGGCAGTCGATGGAGTCGACCTGCGAGTATGTCTGAGCGCAGCGAGTTACGCAGCAGCCGAGAAGGGCGAAGGGAGAATGGCGTTAAAAATTTGATGGGAGCAAGGCCATCCCCGAATGCCTTCCTATCACGGTTTTGGGGATGCTTCCCAGGAATCTTGGCAGACGTTGCAAGGTCAAGGTTGTAAGGTGACTTGAATGGAATGCGATGATAGACTTAAAGCCAGGCTTAATCTTGTGGTGGAGAACTTTGGGCCGCATTCCTAACTTTTCTGAAGACGCGCATCAAGTTCCCGCTCCAGATTTTTTCGATCTCCTTCTCTGAGTAACCTCGCCGCAGAAGTTCTTCGGTGATCTCCGGCATCTGGCTGACATCATCACAGCCTTCGACTCCGCCTCCTCCGTCGAAATCGGTCCCGATGCCCACATGCTCCACTCCGATGAGACGTACCACATAGTCGATATGATTGACGGCCTCTTCGACCGTGGCCTTGTCCTGAGGATACTCATCGTTGATCTTCTCATACTCTTGACGCATTCTCTCCATCTGAGCTTCATCTCTAACCTCAGACCAAGATCCATACTTCTTTCGGAGTTCGGCCAAGGCCTTATCTCTTTCAGGGTTGGGCTTTGGCTTTTTCAAGAAACTCGAAACAAAGCAGATCTGAATGACTCCGCCGTTAGCGGCTAATGCTTTTAGCATCTCATCGGAGAGATTACGAGGATGATCACGAAGGGTTCGCACACTGGAATGGGAGGCGATGACTGGGGCTTTGGTCACCTCGAGGACGTCAAAAAAAGATTTATCCGAAGCATGCGAGAGGTCGACCATGATGCCCAGACGGTTGCACTCGGCAACCACCTCTTTACCGAACTCACTCAAACCGTTATCTTCGGGATTTCTCCTATCCGTGGAGGAGTCGCAGATATCGTTATCAGAAGAGTGGCAGAGCGTAATATACCTGACCCCCTGTTTGAAATACTCACTGATTAACGAAAGATTCCGACCGATCGGATACCCATTCTCCATCCCGATGAAGATGGCCCGTTTCCCCTCACGTTCAAGGCGGTAGGCATCCTCGGGGGTTGCAGCCAATTCCACCAAATCAGAATAATCCTGGCCCATCTTGTGAATTAGGTCAAGCATCTGTTGAGCTCTTTTTTTCGCTTTTTCATACCCTTGAGAGGTCCTTTCTCCCTGGCCGACAAAAACCGCAAAGAAGGCGGCATCGAGCCCCCCTTCCTTCATTCGGGGAAGATCGATCTTTCCTCTCCGCCTTTGACCGGGATCGTGCCTGGCGCCGATATCCCATTCTCCTCTCATCATCATCAAGGGTGTGTCACAATGCGTGTCAACGGTAAAGATATTCTCATGAATCTTTCTGGCCTGACTCTCTAAATCCTTCTCATCCTTATTCTCCGCACAAGAAATCATGAGGAAAGTGGCCAG